>JBCCSO010000166.1:0-8712 GCA_039199965.1 Chloroflexota bacterium
ATCGTCGTTCCCACTCCTTTGTGGGAGTGGGTTTGGGTGAGGGTGGAAAAATTAATCGTCAGCTTTACGCATCTCTTCCGCTTTGGCGAAAGCGGTGTCGATGTTACCAACCATGTAGAATGCTTGCTCTGGTAAATCATCACACTCACCGTCAAGGATGCGGCGGAAGCCTGCAACCGTGTCTTTGGTGCTAACATATTGACCATTCAAGCCGTGGAATCGCTCAGCAACGTACATGGGTTGTCCCAAGAAACGCTCAACTTTACGCGCACGTGCTACCAGCATTTTGTCATCTTCAGACAGCTCATCAATACCCAAAATAGCAATGATGTCTTGTAGCTCTTTGTAGCGTTGCAAAATTTGTTTTACGTCACGAGCGGTGCGATAGTGCTCTTCACCAACAATGTCTGGTTGGAGCGCACGGCTTGAAGAGCTGAGCGGGTCTACTGCAGGGAAAATACCTTTCGAGAATACGCCGCGAGAAAGTGTCAGAATAGCATCCAAGTGAGCAAATGTTGCTACTGGAGCCGGGTCAGAATAGTCGTCTGCCGGTACGTATACCGCCTGCATCGACGTAATCGAACCATTACGGGTTGAGGTAATACGCTCTTGCAACTCACCCATTTCAGAAGCCAATGTTGGCTGGTAACCTACCGCAGATGGCATACGTCCCAAGAGAGCTGACATCTCAGATCCTGAAAGTACATAGCGGAAAATGTTGTCGATAAAGATCAATACGTCTTTACCTTGATCACGATAGTACTCCGCCATTGAAAGACCGGTCAAAGCCACGCGCAAGCGTACACCCGGAGGTTCATTCATCTGACCGAATACCATGATGACTGAGTCACGTACGCCGTACTCGTCCAATTCGTAGTAGAAGTCAGTCCCTTCACGGGTACGCTCCCCTACACCGGCGAATACAGATACACCTTCATGCTCGGTAGCAACTGAGCGGATCAGCTCAGCGATGGTTACTGTTTTGCCTACACCAGCACCACCATAGATACCGGTTTTACCACCCTTGATGAATGGTGCGAGAAGGTCGATAACCTTCATGCCGGTCTCAAAGGTTTCAGTAGCGGTTGATTGGTCTTGGAACGGGGGAGCATCGCGATGGATAGCGTAGTAGGTGTCTGATTCTGGGGTTGGTTGGCCGTCGATCGCTTCACCGATTACGTTGAAAATACGGCCGAGGGTTGCATCACCTACAGGGACTGTAATTGGCGCACCGGTGTTCTTTACTGGCACACCACGTTTTAAACCGTCAGTTGCGTCCATGGCTACCGTACGAACCATGTTATCGCCCAAGTGCTGCTGCACCTCGAGCACCAAGCGCTTCCCGTTGAGATCTACCTCAAGGGCTTCCAGCAATTCTGGCATGTTGCCATCTGGATATTCTACGTCTAGTACAACACCGCGGATCGCGGCGACTCTACCTTCACTCATAGTTTTGTTCCTTATGGAACAGTGGTTAGTGATGAGTGGTCAGTGATGAGTGAGGCCTAACTCACTACTATCCACTATCTACTATCCACTATCCGCTAATCTTCAAGGGCAGCTGCACCACCCACGATATCTAAAATTTCGGCCGTAATGGCTGTCTGACGGGCTTTGTTACGGGCCAGTGTTAGGTCTTCGATCAATGCTTTGGCATTGTCCGTTGCGTTATTCATTGCTACGTAGCGGGCACTGTGCTCACTGGCAAGCGATTCCAAATAGGATTGGTAGAGCTGCAAGTCAACAAAACGAGGAACAATGGCGTTGAGCAATTCTTCGGCCGGAGGTTCGTACGAATAATCTGCTCCGGGGCCACTACCGTTTGATTCGGTTTTAGCTGGAGCTTCGAACATGTCAGCCAAGGCGCTTCCGGTGAAATCGGTTGGGGCAAGAGGCAAAAGCTGCTTGGTACGTGCATACCGGTTGACCATATTGATAAAGTCTGTGTAAGCCACAAACACTTGGTCAACTTTGCCATCCAAGTAGTCGTCTACCACAACTTGCGCCACAGGGGTGATGTCATTGGGAGAAGGTGGGTCCGGCATGTTGATGAATGCAGCGACCACGTCATATCCACGGCGGATGAAAAGGTCGCGACCTTTTTTACCTACCGCTACGATTTTGACGCTTTCTACATCATCACCAAGCTTCGAAATTAATCCTTCTACCAGACGAACAATGTCTGAATTGTATGAACCGGCAAGTCCGCGGTCGCCTGTGAAAGCGATAACAGCCACGTTTTTGATTTCTTCGCGGCCGGTCAACATTGGATGCGTAACCGTCGCAGAACCATCTGCCAAATTGTTCAAAATCTCAAACGCCTTGTCCGCATAATCACGTGTGGCACCTACCCGCGCCTGAGCACGATTTGCTTTTGAAGCAGAGATCGCGGCCAATGCGCTAGTAATCTTCGAGGTGTTTTTTACAGTGCTGATGCGCTGTTTGAGTTCTCTTTCTGTAGCCATGTTTTTTGGCTTTTAGCTCTTGGCTATTAGCTTTTTGCTTTTGGCATGAACACCAAAGCTAAAAGCTAACGGCTAATAGCTAATAGCTAGCTAAAGGTCGCCTTGAAATCGACGATTGCCTGTTTCATTTTCTCTTCAGTATCGTCAGTAATCCGTTTTGCACTTTCAATCGCTTCACCAACTGCTGGATGAACGGTGTCCATGTAGCGGATCAATTCGTTCAAGAAACGACGAACTTGATCAGTGTCTACATCGTCCAAGTATCCGCGTGTGCCTGAGTAAATCACGAAGATTTGGTGCACCAATGAGTAAGGTGAATTTTGTGGCTGTTTGAGAATCTCCATCAAACGCTCACCGCGGTCTAGCTGACGGCGGGTCGCAGCATCCAAGTCAGATGCAAAGAGAGCAAACGCTGCCAACTCTTGGTACTGGGCCAAGTCTGATTTTAGACCACCAGCAACCTGTTTCATCGCTTTAAACTGAGCATCACCACCCACGCGTGATACAGAGATACCAGATGAAATAGCTGGTAGCTGACCGGCCGCGAACAAGTCAGTTTCCAAGAAAATCTGACCGTCAGTAATCGAAATTACGTTGGTTGGAATGTATGCAGAAACGTCACCTAAAAGTGTTTCAATCACTGGAAGAGCGGTAAGCGAACCACCAGAGCCAGGAACTTTGACCACTTCATAATCATCTTTGTTCTTGCCATCGGCTTCAAGCTGCTTGAGCGCATTTTCAACTTTGTGCTCGTCGTCGTTACCAAACATGATTTCGGCCGCAACGTTGACGCTAGCAGCATTCTCTTTGGTCACTTCAGTCCCTTTCTCAACGATAACCCAGTCGTCACGCAAACGGACTGAACGCTCGAGCAAGCGGCTATGTACAGAGAAGATGTCTCCGGGATACGCTTCGCGGCCGGGAGGGCGGCGGAGGATCAAAGACATTTCGCGGTAAGCCCAAGCTTGTTTTGAAAGGTCGTCATAGATTACAAGCGCATCGCGTCCTTTTTCCATGAAGTACTCGCCGATAGCGGTACCAGAGAATGGAGCAAAGTATTGCATTGGCGCTGGGTCAGAAGAGCCAGCCACAACGATGATGGTGTAATCCATCGCGCCGTTTTCTTCAAGGGTGCGTACAACCTGCGCTACCTGACCGTTACGTTGACCAACAGCCACATAGATACAAACGACGCCGTTCCCTTTTTGATTAATGATGGTGTCAAGCGCGATAGCGGTTTTACCCGTTTGGCGGTCACCAATGATTAGCTCACGTTGTCCACGGCCGACCGGTGTCATGCCGTCGATCGCCACGATACCGGTCATCATCGGGGTGTCTACACCTTTACGCTCAATTACGTAAGGGGCAACCCGCTCAATCTCGTAAACGTCATCGGTAGCAATTGGCCCTTTACCGTCGATCGGTGCACCCAACGCGTTCACAACACGGCCGAGCATCGCATCGCCTACAGGTACAGCTGCTACCTCACCGGTTGCACGAACTTCGTCACCAGCTTCGATTTCAGCGTAGTTACCCATTACAGCGATACCAACGCTATCTGGTTCGAGGTTCAACGCGATACCTTGTGTACCGTTGCTGAAACGCACAAGCTCACTCGCGCTAACGTCAGCCAAACCATCACAGATCGCAATACCGTCGTATACCGCTTGCACGGTACCAACACTTTTTACTTCTGTGGTGCTTTCATAAGAGTCAATTTGCTTAAGAAAGCTGTCTGCTAAATTTTCAAAACTTTGGGATGATCCCATGGATAAACCTCCTAACGGAATGCTGGATGGGTGCAAGTTGCAAGATGCAGGTTGCAAACACCGCTTGAATCAGCGGTCACCGTGAACACCTCTTTCGTTTGGTCTGGCACACATCCATCACGTTATTTACGATTTAAAAGATATTAAAGGGGATTTGAGACATTTCTAGCCTCAATTGTGCAGAAGTATAGCCTAGACTTGCTGGTCTAGACAAAACAGTCTAGACTTGCTGGTCTAAGTAGTAATCAGTCCAAAAATTCTTTCGGATTAGCCCAACAAGTTGGGCCGTCCGATTCGCTATTCGTTATTCAATAAATCGGTAGACGGTTTGTGCACCAATTACCGACCCACTGAACAATGTCTTTTGGAAAAAATTTCGAACACGAAGACAAATTATTCAAGGCAGCGCTACAAGAATTTAGTGACTATGGTTACGACCAAGCCTCTATCAATCGGATTCTCGACGAAGCGGGGATGAGCAAAGGACAGTTCTATTACCACTTTAGAAACAAGGAAGGGTTCTATTTGGCCTTGATTGGGGTGATGGTGGCGCAAAAGCGTGACTTTTTGCAAAACATCATGCAGGCTACAACGGCTCAAAACGACATTTATTCCATTTTTCGAGCCAGAATGACATATGAGTTGGCCTTTGCACGGGAGCACCCTGCCGTCAATGCATTTGGTGAAAGCTTTGAGCGCGAAAAGGGGGGTGAGATTTATGAGAAGGCGGCCGAACAGTTTAATCTAAATAACGATGACTTGCTTAATGCATTGATTGAATTAGCCTATCAAAAAGGTGACTTCCGCAGTGACATCCCCCTAGAGTTTATAAAACCCTTACTTGTCTACATTTTTAACCATGCGGCCGATATGGTTGACCTAAGCGATCAAAAATCATTTGATCAAAACTTAAGCTATCTGCTTTCCGTACTTAAATCCGGAATTGCCTAGTATGTCCTAGATTACTATCTAACTAGGACATATTTCTTATCCTGCACCCCAAAACGCCAGAATTTCCGTAAGTCCCGCCGACTACCGTGGATATTGTGGTCAACCGATAGGAAATTTGTTCCAGAATGGTTGAAAGAGTGAGTGAAGGATATTATGCAAAAGTTGATAGGAAAAAACTTGAAGAAATTAGTAGGAAACGGTCGATTAACATTTCTACTAGCTGCCATTTTGTTTGTGTTTATGGCAAGTGCATGTGTTGGGGGGCCATCATCCGTTAGCCTTGATGATCATGACCTTAACGCTTCGGCCCTGTATAGTGCAGATGCAGAAATAGTTGTTGAAGAGGCTGCTGAGGATTTAACGTTAGTTGAAGCGGAATTAGAGACTGAATCCGTTCTTGAGGAAGTCGAAATAGACGACGTCTTAACCGCTGAAAATATTGCATCTGTAACAATCGGATCAATTTATGGGTGGTTGGATTGGGTGTTCTCGTTTGGGCGGTTCTGGGCCGGCTAGCATCGAACCAGTAAGTTACTAATCTTTCTAAAGACTGCTTGCGGAATGATAAGCAGTCTTTTTTGTTTTAGACACGTTTTAAACAACCACGCATCCCATAATGGTCGATCGAGTTTGGCCGATTGTATCTCTCGCCATTTCTAATCCAGAGTGCCACGTTAAGCCTTGCTCAATGTGCAAAACAACTCCGTCAACGTGATGCGCAAGTACGGCCGATGCCATGCCACTCATAGGCGGGGGAGCTACAAAAATCAAAATGTCTGACGCTTTCTTGAGCCCTGCAACAATGCCGGGTAAATGCGGGCTGCTCATTAAATCAGGTGCTCTGTCACCGGCATTTCCCCCAGACAGCATGCTTAAATTCTCAATTTTGGTTCGCTGCAGGCGAATCGGATCATTATTTGCGAGGGATTCTGCAAAACCGGATTTGTTATCAACACTCCCCATCGTGTGCAGTAGCGGCCGTTCAAGAATGCCATCGACCAAAACCGTTTTGCGGCCGCTAAGTGCCATCGCTTGAGCCAAACTATAGGCCACTTCCAAACTCATCTCATCGATGACTTTGCCCACCGTACCAGCGATCACAATAGAATTGGGCACAGTCTCCTGAAGAAGTAGAGCGTCACGCAGCTTTCTGCCGACGGTGTCGGGTTTCCCGTGTGCCAAAATCGGTAGGCCAGTTTCCGCTACATCCTGTTTGTCTCGAATGTAGGGGTCAAAATATTCAACAACAAAACCAATGAGCAGCCCCGTGATGATAGCTAGAACGATGCGTATCGGTAGATCCAGCTGATTGCCGATAGAAGCGGGTACCTCATTCACGACCGGTCGATCTAACAGCACAATTTCGGCCGGTGACTCTAGCCCTAGATGGGGAATACCGCTGGCGTTTTCTTCTGCGATTACTTCAATGGCAGACTCCATCAGCGCCTGCAGCGCGTCACGATCACTGTAGTTCATAATGATAGTGAGTCGGCTGCGGATGGCGTCAGCGCTAGTTCCGTTGAAAAGCACCAGCGGGTCAACTTCATATCCTTTTTCGGCCGTTTTAGCCGCTACCTTTTCAGCAAACCCGATCCCATTTACCCAGTCAGCCAAGCCATTGGTCAAGTACTCAGACGTTAGCCACTGATAATAGCGGGCTTCTTCTTCGGCTGTAGCATTATCAGCCGGAAGTGGTGGTGAGATCAAAAAACGAACGCCGACGTTGTAGCTGGGTGGGGGGATAACCGCCTCTTCAGCCGTTAAGATTGTGATCGCTAAAACCAGTGCGGCCGGAATGACCATGAACAGCCAGCGACGCCGAAATATTCTGAAAATTTGAGCAAGATTCATGATGATGATTTTAGCTTTTGTTTGATAAGCAACCCAACGAAGAAGCTACCATTAGCGAACGTTTTCCCAAAGACTTACGAGGTTTTGAAAACCTCGTAAGTCTCTAACATCAACCGCTTAGAGTAGCAATCGCCCGATCAAGCCGTTCCAGCGCCGTTTCTCTTCCCATCGCAATAATCGATTCAAACAGAGGTGGCGAAACCTTTTGGCCGGTTAAGGCAAGGCGAGCGGTGCCCAAAAACGGGCCAGCTTTTTCATTTTCCGTATGAATCTCACCGATGGCTCTGAGCCGCTCAGAGATGCCTTCTACGGTAAAGTACGCATCATCAATGTCTGAAATGAAGTCGCGCGCGGCCGTAAATGCAGCGATGGCGGCCTCAGGTCCCATCTTTTTATGCACAAGGCGGTCGGCCGTTAGACTAACCGTTTCATCAACTATCAAGAACTGTAGCTGATCATAAATGTCAGTCAGTCGCTTGAGCCGCATGTTTACAACAGGGGCCAAGACTGCGATTTGTTCTTGTGTAACAGGCAAATTCTGACGTTCAATAAATGGCATCAACTGCTCGGTTAAGGCTTCTGGTGTCAGCTGCATGATGTATTGGTTGTTAATCCAATCCAGCTTGCTGTAGGGCATAGATGCCGCGGCCGGATTGATGTCTGCCAGCTCAAACCGCTCCATCGACTCTTCCGGAGTGAAAATTTCTACATCATCCCCAAACGCCCAACCGATGTTGGTCAAGAAATTAACCAGCGCGGTTGGTAAGTAACCGTTTTCTTGGAATTCACTCGTTTTGACCAGCACGAGGGTATCCCCATCTTGGAACGACTGGGTCCGCTTGCTGAGCTTCCCTTTGCCAGATGGGTTGAGTATGACCGGAAAATGGGCCAGCACCGGCATCTCCCATCCAAATGCTTTATACAAGTTTACGTGGATGGGAGCCGTATTAACCCATTCATCACCACGGGTGATATGGGTAATGCCCATAAAGTGGTCGTCGATCACAACGGCCAGATGATAGGTGGGCAGGCCTGTTGATTTAAACAACACGTAGTCGGTGAGTTGGCTGTTTTCAAACGTAATGTCACCACGAATTTCGTCGGGCACCACCGTCTGTCCATCAAGCGGCATTTTGAAGCGAATGACGTATTCCCGCCCGGCAGATTCCAGCTTCGCCACCTCATCGGCCGGAGTGTCCCGATAGCGCCGATCATAGTGAGGCTGCTGCCCGGCCGCAATTTGAGCTTCGCGCATTTCAGCCAGCTCTTCGGCCGTGGCAAAACATTTGTATGCATGCCCGTTATCGACCAGCCAATGTGCCCATTGATGGTACAGCTCACGTCGCTCTGATTGAATGTATGGCCCAGCGTCGCCACCTACGTCTGGTCCCTCATCCCACCGGATACCCAGCCAGCGAAGGTCGTCCATGAGGGCTTCAGTCGCCCCTTCAACCGTCCGCTTTTCATCAGTGTCTTCAATGCGCAGAATAAACTGGCCGCCGTGTTTCTTGGCGTACAAATAGCTAAACAGCGCGGTTCTCGCGCCACCAATATGGAGGTAGCCGGTGGGGCTGGGTGCAAAACGGGTTCTAACAGACATGGTGAAAAGGATAAAGTATCAAGGATTAAGGATAAAAAAAGATGAGCATGACCTTTATGGTTTCGCTCATCTAAAG
>JBCCSO010000167.1:0-8682 GCA_039199965.1 Chloroflexota bacterium
CGACATCGAAGAAGCGGTTTGGGCCGTTTTGGCTGATCGGATTGAAGAGCTTGGCAAAATTATGTGGGATGTGCCAGAGACTGACCCGATTAAAGTGCGCTACGCAAAATGGGTACGGGTTTTTGAGTTTGTACAGCGGCATAAACCCCTCATGGGAGCGATTTTGGGGGATAAAGGGCATACAAAATTGGTGAGGCGCACCAATGAATTTATGGCCATGATGCTAAAAGGTGACATGCTGAGCGGTAAGGTGGCCCGCACAACTGATTTGCCAATTGATTTTGAGGCTCAGTTTTTTACCGGTGCGGTTATGCAAACCATCACATGGTGGTTGCTGAATGATGAGCCATACTCGGCCGAAGAATTGGCCGATATGGTGTTTGAAATTGTGCTTGGCTATCCGTATGAACCCGGCCGATGACCAAGTATTTTTGCATTGGACTGCAGCGTACCGGCACAACCAGCCTGCATCAGGCTGCCCTTTCACTCGGCATTCGTTCGGCCCCGATGTCGGCCGACTTACTCTATAACCTAGAAGCTCCGCTGATCGATCAGCATGATTTGTTCTCTGACAACCCGATCCCGCTTTTATACCAAAAATTAGATAAAGCTTATCCAAACAGCAAGTTTATTTTGACGACCCGGCCGATCGAGGGGTGGCTCAAGAGTGTCGAGTGGCTGTTCACCCATGACAAGCCCACTTTGTCACCAGAACTTCAGGAAATCGGGGACGATATCCATCAGCGTTTATACGGCCGGACAACGTTTGATGAGCTTGTTTTTCGAGCGTTTTGGCACAGCTATCACGCAGAAGTTGATAGCTATTTTGCAAATCGGCCGGGTGATTTGCTTCGCCTCAATTTTTCGGCCGGGGATGGTTGGGAAAAACTGTGCCCGTTTGTAGATAAACCCATTCCAAATGAGCCGTTTCCGCACACCAACCAAAGACGTAAAAAAAGCTGGTGGCAACAGTTACTGTTCTAATACTTTTGAGGTGATTAAGTGACCTCTTTTTACGTTTCAATATCAGATATCATCAGCCTCAATTGATTTAGCTGATCTTCATCTCTGTAACGATAGTCTGGATGGGAGGCTGCTTCATAAATAACAATTTCACGGTTGCAACCATAATCTTCAGCCAGTACTTCAACCACTACAACGCGTTTGCAGGTTTCAAACTGACGCACGGCGGCCGACCACTGACCACTGTCTGCGTGAACTGGTACCGCATTTTTGTATTGTGGGAGTTAGGCAAATTAGAGAGTTTGACATGAGGTCATGGTCAGCCTGTCTGCGGTTGTTTTTAAACCAACAAGATCGTTTCTTCATGCAAGCGGAGCGGGGCTGCTGAGCAAGCTTTTCTGAAAAATTCTCTCCCCAATAAGTCCTAATCTCCTATGACCCAACCCAATTCCTATTACAATCTAAGTAACTTGCCTTACCTGTAAGTTTGTGATGACACGCAAGACCAAATACAACTTAATACCTTCTTTTATTTTGAAGCAATATTCCGCTGAGCAGTACCATGGCAAGTTCGAATCAGTCGTGCTATTCATGGATATTTCTGGCTTTACCCAGATTGCTCAGTCTTTTTTGCACGATGAAAAAGAAGGGACGGAAGAGCTTGCATCTATCATTAACAGTGTTTTTGAGCCGATCATTCTGACTGTTGAGCATCACGGCGGATTTGTTGCAACATTTGCTGGAGATGCAATCATGATCCTCTTTCCTGAACCTTTAGAAGGAGCTGTTAATCAAGCCTTGCAAACCGCGCAAAAAATTCGAGAAATATTTAAAGCACACGGCCGATACTCTACTGCCTACACTAGTTTTGAACTATCAGTTAAACAAGGAATTGCCGTAGGAGAAGTTGAATGGGGGATTGCTGGCTCTGCTGAACAGAAAACCTACTATTTTCGGGGGGAAGCCATCCAACGTAGTATAGAGGCTGAGACCAGAGCAGGTTCTGGTGAAATTATCTTAGATGAGCTGTTGGTTGATTTGTTTGAGTCAAACCTGATTACACTTCATCGGAATAAGGCTACATACCCATCTGTGAATAGCGAAGGTCAGTTGCTCCATTCATCACCCCATCTCTTAAACCATTTTAATAATAGCGAGCTCCTGTTTCAGTTTTTTAAACCAGACCTCTGGCGATTTGTTGGGATCGGAGAATTCCGCCAAGTTGCTACTGTGTTTCTTTCTTTTTCGCCCGATATTGACAGGGAACCTTTGACGCACCTGATTGAAATTGTGATTGGGCTGTGCAATCGATACGGAGGGCATTTCATTGAGGTTGAGTTTGGGGATAAAGGGGGTGTCATCATGCTGAGTTTTGGCGCACCCAAAACCTCTGAAAATGATCTTGAGCGTGCTCTAGGCTTTGCAGTTGCTCTCAAACAAATGCTCAAAGCTTTTGATACATTTTGGGCGATTGGATTGACTTTTGGACAAGTGTATGCGGGGATGATTGGCGCTCCACTGAGGGCAAAGTATGGGCTTATGGGAATGACCGTCAATCACGCTGCCCGTTTAATGAGCAAAGCAAAAAAGGGGCAGGCACTTGTCTCTGAACAGGTTGTTGCACAAGTAGGGTTTGAATTCAGACCAATTGGTAACTTATCTTTGAAAGGATTTGATGCACCGGTCCTAACATTTGAGCTTGTGGGGCTGGGCGCGCAGGGATTTGATGCGCAGGCTGATCAAGACACCTTCTTTGTCGGCCGGAAAGCTGAGCAGCGGCAGCTCCATAAGTTTGCTCGCCCGCTACTAGATGGAGAGGCTGCGGGAATTATGATGATCTTTGGGGAACCCGGTATAGGAAAGTCTGTGCTGGCCAACCAGTTTGTGTCTGACTTTTTTGAGGAGACCTATTGGTATAACTGTTCGGCGGAGCAGATTTTAAAACAGGCATTTAATCCATTTGTGAGCTGTCTGAAGCGATACTTCCAGCAGTCTGGCGATTTGACAGCAAAGGAAAATAAAAACAATTTTTTGGCTCAGTGGCAGCTGCTAGACGCAAAACTTGAAGATAGCGGAGCTTCCTCTCGCCTGATACAGGAATTTTCCAGAACGCGCTCATTTCTGGGTGCACTGTTGGACTTGTATTGGCCCGGCTCACTCTATGAGCAGTTGGATAGCCGATTGCGCTATCAAAATACGCTAGTCGCTATTAAGACTTGGTTGTTTGCCCAAAGCTTTATCCAGCCTGTTGCCATTCTGCTAGAAGACGCCCACTGGCTGGACGAAGCATCGCTCCAGCTTATTGAAAGCATTAGTAGAGAAATTTCTAACTATCGAATCCTATTCTTGATAACGTCGAGATATTTTGACGATGATGGCGCGGCCGACCTTGCTATTTTTCACGGTGCACCACAGAGCGTCATCCATCTAGAGGCGCTTGAGCACGGTGCACTGCGCCGCCAAGCAGAACACCTCTTGGGTGATGAAATTGATCAAGGATTTTGTGATTACTTGCTTGAGCGATCTCAAGGGAACCCATTTTTTGTCGAGCAGCTCATCATCTATTTTCAAGAGCATGATGTTTTGAAGCAAAATCAAAAGGGTATTTGGTCTCTTCAATCATCTGACGTGTCGATCCCTTCAACCATTAACTCTATTCTGGTCACCCGCATTGACCAGCTAATGCAAAGTGCCAAAGAGGTGGTGCAAACGGCCGCCGTGCTGGGAGCTGAGTTTGATGTTGAGGTTCTTAATGAAATGTTTTTAGGGGATGTATCAAAAGAAATCAAGGATGCTGAAGACAAACAAATTTGGCAGTCTTTTAACAGCATCCGCTACATTTTTAAGCACGTTCTTTTGAGAGATGCTGCATATGATATGCAGCTTCGGCAGCGATTGAACGAGTTACACCTGCTTGCGGCCGAAGTCTACCAAAAACTCTACAACAACCATCTGGAACCCCACTATGCTGCACTGGCTTACCACTACCGTGCTGCAAATGCACCAGATTTTGAACGCCACTATTCTCTAAATGCCGGCGAGCAGGCTCAGAAAAAGGGAAGTCATCAAGAAGCCTTAGCATACTTTAGTCGCTGTATTGAACTTTCTAGTGGAGCTGAGCTGGTTGATTACATTTTACTGCGAGAAGATGTTTACCACACAATGGGAGACCGAAAAATGCAAGGTCAGGATTTGATCTGGCTATCTGAACTGGCTTTTGAAAATTTATTAGACGATGAAGCCCAGCACATCGAACGTTTGATTTTGCAGTCAACGGTTGCTTTGCGGCATGCCCGCTACAGAAGTGCTATTAGCGACTATCCCGGAGCGATGCTGGCAGCAAAGTATGCCATTATGCTGGCAGATGAGACTGAAGATTTAGATGATTTGCTAGAGGGGCGTTACTGGTGGGGTGAAGCTTTGCAGCAGCAAGGAGAATATGAGAAGGCAAAAGTGCAGTTTGAATTGGCCCTGAAAAACGTTAAATATGCGGTTGATCCTAATTTGCACGCTCGTCTGCTTCGAGAGCTAGGTTGGATCTCGTTTCGCCAAGGGGACTCAATTTCATCAATTGAAAAGCTGGGCGAAGGATTGCTGATTGCGCAGATAAAAGGAGACCCAACTGAGGAGATGAAAATTTTCAAGGCGTTAGGTGGGGCTGCTAACGGCAGGGGTGATTACTTAGCTGCAAAAGAGTGGCAGCTTCAAGGTTTAGCTGTTGCCCAAGAAATTGGCCATGCTCAAGAGGAGGGGAGCCTATTTGTGAATTTAGGAAATACTTCTAGGTACTTAGGTGATTACGAGCTGGCTGAAAATTATCATTTACAGGGGGCTGAAAAGGTAAAGAAAGTAGGATGGCGCGTTGGCGAGGGGATCAGCCTGATCAATTTGGGGTTTACGCAGCACTATCTTGGAAAACACAAACTAGCCATGAAGCATGCTTTAATGGGTCTGGCTGTGTCTCAAGATATCAATGCTAAAATGATTGAAGGGGTTGCATGGTATATTATCGGCTGTATCTATGAAAAACTAAACAACTTTCATGATGCCGAACTAGCCTATGTTAAGGCTGAGCAGATCAGTCAGCAGATGGATCTTTCATATTACTTGGCTGAAGCTCGTGCTGGTTTGATTCGAACACATATAGCACAGCAGCGTTTTGATCAGATGCGGCCGATTGTTGAACAGCTACAAAGTTATTTGCTTAGCGGCGGCTCGGTTAGAGGTGCTTTAGAGCCAACTTATGTTTATTGGACCTGCTATCAAGCGATGGCTTTGTTAGAGATTGACGGAGCTAACCAAGTGCTGCAAGAAGCTTTTGAAATTCTGGCTTCTCAAACAAAGCGTATGCGCAATAAGGCTGACCTTGAGCAATTTATTGAAAACGTCCCCTATAATCGAACGATCATTGAAACGATTCAGGCGTTTGGACAAAAAAAGAGAGCAAGTTAATTCAAGTTACGTTCGACATCGAATAAAATTTTCACTGCATTACTGGTAGTTCACCAGACAATACTTGTTTGGTAAGCTACTGAGCACATTGTAAAGTGTTAAGTCTCCAGCCAATCGAAATTTGTCACTGCGCTATCTTCCACGGCTCAGTAAGTGTATGGCTGCACTTGCTATTCATGCAAAGCTTAAGCAAAACGGTAAGAATTGAGTGGTAAGACAGGTTGCCCAGCTACAAACATTTAACTTAAAAGATTGCAAAATCTAAAATCAGGAAGATGGAACGGCCGGACAGTTGTTCGTGCTGGTTGCCTATGAAAATAAAACAACAAAAATATCCAAAGGTCTGGATCATACTCGCCTTGGGAATCCTAACTTTAACCGGTGTAGCCCTGACCACTACTTCGGGTGCAGCAGCAAATCAGCAATCTCTGTCTATACCCCAAAGCATTCAGCCACAGTGTGGGGGTCTTGCTCAAGAAGCTGAAAACAATAGGGTGTATGGCAAAATGGAGGTTATTGAAGACACGCGCGCTAGTGAAGGGCAAGCCGTCGTCGCAACGGGTGATTCTGAGGAGTCTCTGTCAAAAAGTCGGATCGATTTCTGCGTTCGAATTCTAGAAGCTGGTAATTATCAGGTGAGCGGACGGATACTTGCGAAGGATATCAGCGAGAATTCTGTATTTGCCACAATCAACAATCAAATCATTAACGAGATGATTTGGCACGTACGGCCCAATCCAACACAATATGAAACCCACTTACTTTCAAACGGAGGATCACCCGAGGGAGATAATCCGGCTGTAATCCTATCGCTACAAGCGGGAGACCATACCTTTTCAATTCACCAGCGAGAGACAGGTATCTTGATTGACGCCATCCAGTTCATTCAAGTGGACGAGCAACCAACTCCTGTTCCCATTGAGTCGTGTGGAGAGCTGCAACAAGAGGCTGAAAGCGGAGATTTGAGCGGCTGGATGAAGATAATTGAAGATGGACGAGCTAGCGGGGGCAAAGGCATTGCGACCCAAAATAGTCAGAACAATAGTCTAGATGAAACTGATCGGGTTGATTTTTGCCTAACGCTGGCCGAAGCGGGTGATTACCATTTGGCTGCGTGGGTCTTAGCTCCCAGCTTGGCATCAAATTCAATGTTTGTCACCATCGATAATACTCCTCCAGAGGGAATGATATGGCACATGAATATCAACAGCGATTACGGCCGCCAAGTTGTCTCCTCTGGCGGGAATCCAGAGGGATTAAATCCCGGTAAAACAATCTATTTAGAGGCCGGAGATCATACAATCAGCTTCTACCAGCGTGAACTAGGCGTCGTTTTAGACCGATTTGAACTGGTAAACGGCCCCGCACCTGATCCTTTAACAGACCCCACCGCGATTCACAGCATGCTGCCACATGAGGCTCAAATCGACTACTCAAATGCAGGTCTAACTGGCGGAATACCCGCATATTCAAATACGATCTGGGTAGATGGAAATACAGAAGCTGATATTGAGCAAGCGATTCAAGATGCTCCACCATACACGCGAATCATGCTTCCAGCCGGAACATATGATATCGGCACCATCAATATTAGCAGAAGCCACATTGCTTTGGTTGGGGGGGGAGTGGAATGCGGCGAGACAGTGCTGCGTTTTGGGTCAAACGACTCTGGGATTAGTGTCAATAATAGCGGCAGAATTGGCTCATCAGTGCAAATGACCGCGTCAGCCGGCCGCAACAGCAAAGAAGTTGAAGTTTTAAACAGCAGCAGCTTAAATGTGGGGGATTATGTTTTTATCCAACAGGATGATGATCCCCATCTTTTTAGGCTGGATCTAAGCCGAAATCCAGATGAGCCGTGGGCTGCAGGAAATGCCACGCAAATTAACAAGATTGTTGCTAAAGATGGCAATGTTTTAAACTTAGAAGGGGGGCTAAACCTAGACTATAAAACTTCATTAAACGCACGTGTAGCCAAAATTTACAATATGGTTGAAGGGGTTGGGATTGAAAATCTAACGCTTGAGCGCACGGTGGATGATTATGCAGAAAAAGACTCTGCTAACGTGTTTTTTCGCTTTGCAGCAAACTCATGGGTAAGCGGAGTTCACTCAAAGCATTCAGTTCGTGCGCACGTGTACTTTAAGCAATCCTACAAAGGGCTGGTAACCGGCAGCTACTTCGATCGCTCATACAACAACGGTCAAAACGGGCACGGTTATGGTGTTCGCCTACAAAATAGTACAACAGATATGCTTGTTGAAAATAATATTGCACGTCTCATGCGCCATTCGTATATCACTCAGATTGGGGCAAACGGAAACGTATTTGGCTATAACTATTCGGCCGATCCATTTGGGGAGGGGTTTGGTGAAATATATTCTGATCTGAGCGTACACGGTGGGTTTGCTCATTCAAATCTGTTTGAAGGGAATCAGGCACAACATGCCAAAGTTGACAATATCCACGCGTCAAATGCCGGGAATATCTTCTACCGCAACCGTTTAGAACAGGATATTGATCATTACACCTACAAAGATGAGCTTTTGGAAAAAGGGGCCTCAACCCCCCATATTTGGATACATGAAAACAACTACTTTAACGCATTCATCGCCAACGAGATCAGTTTTCCCGGAGCAAATCCTGCAACCCAGACCGTGGGGTTTGACGATGGTCGCACACGGGATAATTTAACAGTTTGTAAATTTACAAACTCTGCAGACAGCGAGCGTGGATGCGGCCGTACTCGAGAAACAACTGTCAATCATGGGACCCATGATTATCTAACCGGCCAAACAGAGTGGAGCAATACAATCGGTGAATCTAGTTTCCCGCACTCAGCTTATTTGACTCAAAAACCAGCGTTCTGGGGTAGTTTATCACCTTGGCCTACGTTTGGACCTGACCTTTTAACCTTAAGTGAAGAAGATAAAATGATCCCTGCCAAAGCTCGATTTTTGCAGGGTGATTATTGTGTAGAGCAGTAGTTAGCAAAGGTTACTCCGAAGGTGGTAACTGAGTTTAACAAGGTTCGGTTAACACTGCGCATTGAAGGCATGATGGTCAATGGGAATCTGTTTAAAATAGGGCTTGCGCCATCGAATTTATTTTTTTAGGCCGTTAAGCATTCCCTTCGGTCAGGCACCCTCGACGGGTGCCCGGATTTTCGTGAAGGCTCCCCACGAGTCGTTTATCGTGCGCCACGTCGGCCGCGTCGGCTACCCGCCGGTGGTCGTTTCCCACGATAGCTGGGGGTCTCAATTACAA
>JBCCSO010000168.1:0-8619 GCA_039199965.1 Chloroflexota bacterium
ATTCTGAGTCGCCATAGAAGCGCATGGTACCATCGGTTTGTAGGTCTGCGATCATGTAGGTTGCGGAGGCACACCCTGGCACCATTGTTGAATCGGACTTCATTGCAGGGTCCAGCGTTTCCAGATATTCACCATATTGGCGCAGCGTCAGCAGTTTATCATGGCGCGATTCAAGCGATGCTAAATCTTCGCCCATCTCATTCAGAAATTCACAGGCATGGTTCATAATGTTTTTCTCATGGGTAGAATTGATGTATTGGCTTTCGCATCCCCTTACTTAGCCGCCGGAATTATTGCGTTGTGAAAAAATAAGCTACTAAATTCAGGTTTCGAGTTAAGACACTCTTTTAGCGATCCTATTTGCACCATGATTATACTGATTATGGTGAGCCAATCTAGCCACAATAATTTGATTTATATCTCAAGGCTATCGATTTCCGGCCGTCATTAAGTCACATAATCGACAATATTGTTTAGGTTAGTATGAAATTCTTCAGTACCCCATACTGAGTTTAGTGGAGAGATTTAGAAGTTAAAGCTGCAGATTGATGTTTTCAATAATTTGCCTCAAATTCATCTGGGCTCAAATAGCCCAATGATGAGTGTAGCATCTTGCGACTATAAAACCCTTCAAGGTAATGAAAATGTCCATTTTGCCACAGTCATTTTACAGGCACCACACACCAGCTTAGCCGTCATCATCTTGTTCACAGCCCACCCCATAACTTTGTGGGAGACAGATCAAGAATAATGACCCGAAAAGGCAGGCTTTTTTTGTCTGGAATATAAGTGATGTCCAAGGTCTATTTTTGATTAGGTGCCTCAGCCACAAAATACCGCGCAAGTAAATTGGGAGCTGGCTTTTTGCTAGGATTGCTTCTTGGCAATTCTACTTTTTTCAGGGTAGATTAGAGTCCTAAATTCGTAATAATTAAGGTGCCTTATTGTAGTGCGTGGCACTCCCTAGCGAGGCAATTGTAAACCAAGGTTTTTAGTGGGGAGTGCCACGCACCATTAGCCTTATCAAAATGCTACCTACCCGTACAGTTAGCTGAATTCTTTAACTTGTTTTGATCAGCCTTAGTGCTACGTCAAGGATGGATAGATGCAAACCCTTGACATAGCTTGCAGTGATTTGTCCTGCTGAAATTTCCATTACATCATGATTGACAAACCACTAGTTTTGCAATGCATACATTGCCTGTACCTGCGAACCAGATTTCCGCTAGGCTCAGCTAAAGCAGATTGCATAAGGTAACTGAAATTAGAGCAGACTGGTTTAGGTCAGTTCTTTCTGATAAACAAGCTGAAATATCGGTCTGGTCTCTCGAAAACGTATCATGATTTGTTTAAACAGTTTTTGTTAGTTTTATGGCTAAGTAGATCACAATATCTGTCAGGTCTAAAGTCAAAAACGTTCTGTAATCTACTTGAAATAGGCAATTGTGTGAAAAATTAACCATCGGTAATTTTTTTTTGGCAATAGTTCAATTGATGATTGAATCGCTGTCAATCTTATCTCTTACATTTGCTAAATTACAGATTAACCCCTTCAGTTTTTTTCAACGGCCGATTTGCCTATAGTTCCAGTCGTTGCGAAAAATAGCTAAATTGACTCACAGGCAAATCTACTCTTCGTGTAGAACTAATTGCAACAAAATCTAGTCAATCCAACGCGAGCGAATTTGGACATTTATTTTTCGGGATTGGCCATAAAAGGGATATTCATCCTATTTTTAGTCCTTTAGGAGATCACTATGATGTGTGAACATATGCACTTTTTGTCACAAATTGATAACTTTAGATGGGTGGCTATTTGTGAACATGGCAAAATACACCTCTCGTGGGACCATATAGTTTTGTTTATGACTTTAGGCGAACTTGACAAATTAGGTGTAACGCTAGACCAAGCTATCACCGATGATCATCGTTTCAAGTGCCATCGAGAAGCATTACACGATGAGACACTTCACTGGTCAGTCCCTGAACAAGGTCACTTTGTCGTTTGGATTGGGCACTATGCTATCCGGCTCTCCCCAGTTGATTATCTCCTATTTGGGTCAATGTTAAGCAAAGCACTAACTAACGTAATGCCAGAAATCTTGTCGGGGCAATATTGTTCGGTTCCTATGAAAGTTGAAGAAAAAATAGAGCCAACTGTTGAGTTAAACACCGTGCAGGAAATAAAATTTTCAATTAATTAATGAGTTTTACGCGGATTTCGCATGTTTCCTGACTTCAACACTAGGTAGCAGGTAAGATGTGGGTAAACCAATCGCGTAATTTTGATTAACTATATTTTAGACACATAACATACAAGGAAATAACATGTCAAAAGTAGGATTATTTTTTGGTTCAAATACAGGAAACACAGAATTAAATGCAGAATTAATCAAACGCAAGTTTGAAGAACATCGTCCAGACAGCGTAGATCTGTTCAACATTGGCGAAGTTGATCCGAAGAAAATGGAAGAGTACGAATTGCTTATTGTCGGTTCTCCCACTTGGAATATCGGTGAATTACAGGATGACTGGGAACTCAAGTTCGATGATTTGAACTCACTCAACATGGAAGGCAAGATGATTGCCATGTTCGGTGTCGGTGACCAGTTTGGCTACCCAGACAATTACTGTGATGCAATTGGTATTATCGGTAAGCGGTTGGTTGAACGCGGCGGTGAGTTAATTGGCTTTACGGATGCTTCCGATTATGAGTACGACAACTCACTCGGAGTTGAGGATGGTGTTTTCTTGGGCTTGGCTCTTGATGATGACAACCAGAATGAACTCACTGAGGAGCGCGTCGAAGATTGGGTAGAACAGATTATTGATGAGTTCGGACTATAACCTCTGCAGGATATTGGAATAATAGAATAGCTGCAAGGTATTTACCTTAGTTGGCGCCTTGGCGACTCGGTTGAAATAAAACTCAAGGTGTCAACTAGGGTAGGATTTAAAAAACATTTTGTCAGTTTTAAATTCGGTTCACGATCACTTAAAAAACAAAGTGGCCTGAAACAAGTAGAGGCGCGGGCCGCCACCCGCACCTCTAAGATGTAAAACTAGTCTTGGGAAAGACCTCGTTTACAGACAGCGATTTTAAGCTCGGTCGGCCGATGGGCCAAACTAATTGGGCTAATATTTACTGTGTTGTTGCCAATTGCACACAACAATGGTCCTATCGCTGTTGAGGGACGAGGGAATTAGCTAACGATTTAGGCTGATACTATAAATTCAAACTGCTGTCTGCTGCTGTATTTTAGCAAAGACAAAATGATCGATTTGGTTTGGTTCTGCTGTATAGGAAGCTGTTACCAAGCTGCTAAGGACCGAGATTTTAATAACTGTCTCAACTTGATTTCCGATCCTTCCTAGCTGAACTTTAAACTTGGGATAATTATTTAAAGTTTAGCCTCAAATATGCTTCATCCTGAATTGGACTAAGCGTTACAGTTATTTCCCCTTCCGGGTTGCCAACGGCGTAGTGAACCGATGGCAACCCACTTTTTTTATTTTCTCCCCATGCAAACAAGCGAAAAATGCTGTGTTCTCTTCAGCCAGTGACCTCATCATATGTGGCAGGTATGGCCAGAAACCGGTTACAGTACCTTCAAGCCGCAATTGTTTGTACTGAATTCTGCCAACATGCACAAGTTAAATAAGCAAACATGTTGGCCAATGCACCCGAAAAGTCTACACTTACGGTATACACCCAAACACAAGAAAAAAGGAGAAAATATGAGTGTTCAAATGATAATGATTTTAGGGGGCTTGATGATTATTCTAGGCGTTCTGGCCCGCCTTTTAACTGGGACAAAAAGTATAACTGCACTAATTCCAGTGTTCTTTGGTGTGCCCATAGCCATTCTGGGGTATTTTATTCAAAATAACCCCAGCAATGGCGTGCTGATTATTATTACTGCTGTTTTGGGACTGCTAGGGGCTGCAGGCTCAGCCACTGTCGTCAGAGATTTAGCGCAAGGAAAAGGAACGCCTGCTTCACAATTATCGCGCGCGCTCATGCTGCTCTTCTGCTTCTACTTACTGGCAGTTTGTTACTCAGCATATTTCTAGCTGGACTCCAGCGAAACCCTGTGAGGGGCTGCCTTCTAACTGTTAACTAGCTGTAAAGGGCACTGTCTGCGGTACAGCCGACCAGTGCCCTCGTAGCACATCCCGGTAGCTGAATGCGTGGACAAGCATCTCTCAGCCGCTAACTTGCTATACACTTTTTGGGCCATTATCCTGTGGGCGCTGCTGCTAGTGGTTAGTCGCATCATTTTGCTTGTCTATACAGTTGATCTATGGTCGTTTACTTAATCTATAGCTGATCAGCGGTGGACTCTAATCGTATGACATTATTGAATCAAATTCGCTCCAAAACTGATTCCAGAAACATCAAACGATATGTTCTGGTCATGACAGTATGTGGCGTTTTGGGCGGAATTCTACTTTCTCCGATTCTCATGCAGGGGGTTCTACTTATGCGTCAGATGACAGATCCAACAGCCGAACGCTTTCACCTGATTTTGCTTATCTCTATGGGCAGTGGGCTCCTTTTTGTTCCCGGGCTTTTGGCATACGCTATCACAAGCAACAAGGGGATTATACTTTTGACTCAGCTTGTTGTTGGGCTGGTAATGGGTCTGCTGACACCCTATCTGGGAGATATGCTTTTCTCGAATTTTCTGACAGGTATTTTGGCAGAGGGTACTGTTTTTGTTGTTACCCGCTATCAGTCGGCTTCCTATCGTTCGATGGGGTGGGCTGGTGGCATTTTGGCCCTACTAGCGGCCGCAGGCTCTTTTATTGGCCATGGAGCACTGGGTTTAACGCTCGTTCAGTCGGCTCTTATCGGAGGTTCAACCATTTTGGGCTTTATTGGCTTAACCTTGTCGGTGCAGTTTGTTGGCTCATTACTTCGAAAATTGAGCCAGTTCACTGCGATATCAAATTAAGAAGCGTAAAATAAAAATGAATCAAAACGTATCACGAAGCACAATTGTTATCGGAATATTGCTTATCATCGTTGGTCTGCTAGGCCGATTTTTGACCGGTACAACCAGCATTACAGCCTTTATTCCGCTCTTTTTCGGAGCACCTATTGCTATTCTTGGTTGGATCGGCCGCAGCTCGGACCGTACCCGCTGGACAACGATTGCTGTTATTGCACTGGCCGTGTTGGGGGCCGTTGGTGCTGCAAATGTTGTCTCCGATATTTTTACCAACTCAGCTACTTTGGCATCCATCTTATCTCGTGGGTCTATGCTGGTACTTTGTGTGCTTCTTATCAATATTGGTGGTGTTTGGCTTGTGCAGAATCGCTGATGATTGGAATTTTTTAGTCCTTTGATCCACTTGTTTGAGTTGATCGCATCTGTTTTTTCTTGACTACTCTGTCTCAATTAACACCATTGCGTTGCGCTTGATGACGGCAGACACATCCTCAATACGCACAGGCTTGCTCAGGTAATCATCCATCCCAATTTCTAGATACTTTTCCCGATCCCCCGTCATGGCGTTTGCTGTCATGGCAATAATAACTGGCTGTTTATCTGGCCACTCCTTATTGATCCTCTTCGTGGCTTCAACCCCATCCATCTCAGGCATCTGCACATCCATTAAAATGAGATCGTACCAACGCATTTTGAGCGCCTGAATTGCTTCCAATCCATTTGATACAACATCAGCCTCGTAACCCAATTTTTTGAGCATACGAACAGCAACTTTTTGATTCACCAAATTATCTTCAGCCAGCAAAATATTTAGCGGGATTGAAGTCCCCAACCCGAACTCATCTTCCACTTTGATTTCTTCAGCAATTTGAATTCCAGTTCGTTTAAGTGCAAGCACTTCACTAATGGTTTGAATCAGCTGAATCGGTTTGACAGGTTTCGTGAGTTGAGCGGAAAGTACGCTAGCTTTCTCGGCCGTGAATCTATCACCCAATGAGGTCAGCATGATCATCGGGAAGAGGGTGGCTTTGTATTCCTGTGTGATATATTTTGCCAACTCAAGACCACTCATCTCTGGCATTTTCATATCTAAAATAGCCAAATCAAAGTGCGGGTCTTGATTCAGTAGCTCAATCGCATCTATTGCAGATTCAGTTACCACAGGTTTTAGTCCAAAAAACGAAAGCTGCCTTTCAAGAATTTTTCGATTTGTCTGGTTATCATCAACAACAAGAACCTTTTTGTTTTCAAGGCGAGGCTCATCTCGTGTAATCTTTTTGATCTCTTCGATTGGTTCGTCAGAAAGTTTCAGATCAATCGTGAAGAAAAAAGTTGTGCCCACACCTACCTCGCTTTCTACCCACATCTCCCCCCCCATTAACTCTGTGAGCTTTTTGCTGATGGCTAAGCCCAAACCGGTACCCCCAAATTTACGGGTAGTAGAGGCATCTACTTGAGAGAATGATTGAAACAGTCGGTGCAGGCGGTCTTCAGGAATTCCAATTCCGGTATCTTGAACAGCGAATGTAAACTTGTAGCGGTCACCTTCAAGAGGCTCTCCACTGACCTTGACAATTACTTCCCCGTCTTCCGTAAATTTTAAAGCGTTTCCAATCAGGTTAATGATAATTTGCCGTAGACGTGTGATATCCCCGACGACGGCCGTTGGTAAATCAAGCGGCAAATGGGATAAAAGCTCCAAGTTTTTAGCGTTTGATTTTGCAACCATGAGGTCCAAAGCATCTTCTAAGCAGCGACGCAAATTGAAGCGCTGTTCCTCAAGCTCAATTTTGCCTGCCTCAACTTTTGAGAAGTCTAGAATATCGTTGATCAAACTGAGCAGCGCATCACCGCTGCTGCGTATCGTGCGAGTGTATTCTGACTGCTCTCCATTTTGTTCAGTTTCGAGAAGCAGACTTGTCATGCCGATCACACCGTTGAGTGGGGTGCGGATCTCATGACTCATATTTGCCAAGAATGTGCTTTTTGACTTTGTAGCAGCTTCGGCCGTTTCTTTTGCCACAACCAATTCTGCATTCGCCTTCTGCAACTTCTCCAAAATATCTTCAACCTGACTCTGCGCGTTCTGATTGGTGCGCTCATAAAGCTGGGCGATGGTTGCCGTTAAAATTGCGCTGAGCACAATACAGATAAGCGTGATAATTCTTTGCGTTTCATCGTCAGACAAGCGCAACAGGTCCAATTCATCTTGCCTCGAAAAGAAAAAAGCACCCGTCATGCAGACCATAAAAGCACCAAAAAATCCCAAGCGAGGACTGATTAAAAATGATGCGATCAAAGGGATATAAACGAGAAACGGCAGCGCCGGGGAGAAGATGCCGCCCAAGAAGTAACCAGGAATAATAGTGACCGTCAAGAGCTCTAATAGGTAAAGGGCTGAAACCAGTCTGAATCTCCCTGTATATTTCAGAATCAGCGCATTGCCCAAGAAAATTGCTGCTCCCAAAAACATATACGGGGTCAAGGGACCTGAGTGGGTCAGAATAAGCCATATATTGCCTTCAAGAACATATGGATATATCGGAACAATGATACAAATAACGAAGGCAAATAGAGACAAGCTAATAACCAGCCTCATCTTACGCCGCTCATGCAAGCCGTCTACAGTGGTTGTATATGATTGAGAATCTTTAGGAAGAAAGAAATCCCAGATTTTCACGAAAAACGACGATTCGCTGGAATACATTCAACGCTCCCAGATTGTTCAGACTAAGGCATTGGGAACAACCTGCACATGAAATAGAAGATTTGACTATGAAATAGTACAAAAGTTGAACAACCAGCAAAATAGGAGATTGAGCTTATTAGAGTGGTTCTTGCTTTCAGTTTGGCCAAATAGAGATGTTTTACTGGGTGAAACAAGCGTGATCTTGTGCAATGCAAGTGTCCCCTAAACAATGAGGTTAGCAGATGATCATTCTAAATTTATCCAAGGTTCAATTTATTTTCTACCGGATGTTTAGATTGATCGATGTGCGCTTCGTAAAATTCATGGAGCTGCACCCCATAACTCCATATGGTTAGGAAGGTGATAAGGAACAATCGATAGCGCAAGCGTTCAAAAAAGGCTGGGTGTATGCAGCAGTTCTTGTGCAGAGATTTACCCTGTGTGGTCCCCTTTTGCAAAAGGATTTAGAGAAAAAGGAACGATGAGTCGAGTTGGAACAATATTAAGAAGGATTGGGAGGTTTTTGTTATGGGCCATCTTGGTTCTTGCCATTGTCATTGGCAGCATGGTAATTTGGCTGCGTATTGAACCGGAAGCCGTTACAGCTTGTGAAACGGGCTTCCGCCTGTTTGAGCATGCAGATGGGGCAGACTGCATCCCTACACAGGTTGAGCGGGCGGTCGCTTTTGGCCCACCGTCTGATCAGCTGTTTTTAGCCGTCGATTTTGCTCCGGCCGCCCGCGTGAGCTTTCTGGATGAATTTTTATTTTCCAACTTCCCTGAAATAGAAGAGCCGTGGCTTGAGCTTACCGAGGGGTTACCTGATATGGGTGGCTTTCCGCCTAACGTAGAAATCCTGTTTTCTGCACAGCCAGACGTCATCATCAGCGGTTTTAGTGTGGGCAATGCCAACAAGATTCTAGAGCAAGTTGCCCCCGTTGTGGTGTTAGATTCTGCTGATCCATGGAAGGAAGG
>JBCCSO010000169.1:0-8533 GCA_039199965.1 Chloroflexota bacterium
AGCCCAATCCCATGAGGTGTTGCGATGGGTCGGCCGTTCTACATTCCCCCACTGCACATCAAACGTCGCCATTGGACTCAGTACATCCACTGGAAAAGCCACCTTGAGCAGAGTATGTTTCTCCTCCCACTCGATACCGGTATGGAAATCGAGCTGTTTGCTGTCCGCGTGCAGGTGAATGATTTGCTGAATGGTGCTGTTTAGGATTTCGCGCGTCAGGCGCAAACTCGCTCGCAAAGGCCCTTCTTCAGTTACCTTGATGAGCTCTGCTGGGCCAGCATCATATTTTTTGTCGTCGTAAAAAATATCAACGTCCCAAGCGTCCCACTTCATCGGCCGGTCCTCAAACGCTTGAAAGACATTGGCTTTCTCACCGTCTGGCAAAATCTCCCGTTGAACCTCTTTATCAAAAATGCTGATAATCTCTCCGCTGGCATCAAACTGATACCGGATGAGTGCATTTTCGATTGTGGTCAAGCCATCCGCTTGGTTGGCCCACACCCGCTGCTCAACTTCTGGGGGGCCGACTGGCCCGATACCAATCGGCCGGATGCTGTATGGCTCCATGTCGTGAATTTCCATCACCATTGGGTTGTGTGCGATTCCTTTTTGCCGTGCAATCGGTTTGCCGCTCTTCAGATCAATCAGCCCTTCACCCTCTGCAAAAGACATCCCCGCTTGAATAGAGGCAAACATTTTCCCACCAAATGAGGTCGGATTGATGACCACAAACTTTGTATCTGGGGGCAGCTTTTCAACTAGTGATTTAATGGCTGCATTACGTACCGATTCCCCCAAACGTTGAATTTCAGCGTAATCAACGGCCGCATCTTCATAGACCTCTTTGATCGAAGATCCCGGCAAAATATCATGGAACTGATTGAGGCAGGTTAGTTGCCACGCTTTGGTCAGCGTTTCATGTGGGTACTCAAAATCGGTGGCGATGGCGGCCCAAGTTGCCAGAAATTCTGCGTCGTGGAGCAAAAACTCGCTTTTCCGATTCCCCTTTTTAGCAGCGGCTTGGGTAGTGTAGGTGCCACGATGGTATTCAAAGTACAGCTCACCGTTCCATGTGGGCAGCTTGTCTCCGGCCGACTGCTCTAGATTCTTGAAAAACTCAATCGCTGTGCCGTGGCGCACTTTTGGTGTGGATGGGAAACTGCGCATCTCTCGTATGTTTTCTAGCATTTCCCTCGTTGGACCACCGCCACCGTCTCCGTAGCCAAACGCCATCAGCATTTCTTTTTGCACCGCTTTGTGCTGCAGGTTGTTCCAAGTCGACATCACCGCATTTGGATCAACTTTCGCATTGTAGGTCGATGGGCTAGGCTGGTCTTTTGCGGCCGCCCAATCATCCTGAGTTGAGCTAAAGTGGGTCAGCACTTTGGTGCCGTCTAACCCCTGCCACCAGAAACTATCATACGGCATCCGGTTGTACTGGTTCCAGCTAATTTTGATGGTGAAGAAATATTCAAGCCCGGCCAATTTGATGAGCTGAGGCAAATTCCACGCATAGCCAAATACATCTGGCAGCCACAAGATGGGTGAATCGACATCAGGGCCAAAATGCTCGTTGAAAAACGCCCGCCCTAGCAAAAATTGTCGGGCTAACCCCTCAGCCCCGCTTAGATTGCAGTCCGCTTCAACCCACATCCCGCCAATTGTTTCCCAGCGGCCACTGGCTACTTGCTGTTTGATGTCTTCAAAAAGTTGCGGGAAGTCTTGGCGCACGTAGTCGTAAAGTTGGGGCTGGCTTTGGGTAAAAATGTAATCAGGAAACTGCTCCATGAGGCGCAATACGGTGTGAAAGGTCCGGCCGGATTTTTGCCTTGTTTGGGCGATGGTCCACAGCCACGCCACATCGATATGGGCGTGCCCAGAAGCTACAATGTCCAAATCAAGCGCCTGCCCCGCCTGAGAGATGCCATCTTGCAAAATTTGGTGAGCAAGTGGAACTGACTCATAAAACTTGGCCCCAATGGGATGAGTCAGATCAAGCGCATTAAATGCGTCATTCAGGGCGTTTAGGAGCCAATCTTTGGTCGGATTGTTCTTGTCCAACTGATTGGAAGTATCCAGTGCAACCCGGCTGGTGGCAATGAAATCACGCGTGGGCTGATCAATTTGCACGACCGCACACGGACGTATAAACAGCTTCGTATCGGTTTCACCCCGGAACCAGCCGTGTAGTCCAGTCCAGCCGTGCAGCATGAGCTGATGGGTCTCCTCATCCCGAAAGTGATCTGGTAACAGAATTTCCCGATGATGGCGGTCACACCCGGCAAAAGGGGTGCCGTCAAGATAGGCCAGTGCTTCAGGGTGGCTAAAATCTGTTGAGTCACCCAGCGGCAAGTGTAGTGCGACCGGAATCACTGGGTCCCAGTCAGCCGGAACTGCAAACGTGCTGCGCAAGCAGAAATCGGTGCGGTAATCGATCCAATAGCTATTGGCTTCTACCGTTTGCCAGCCAGAATCATCAAAGTTTGGACTGATGGGTGACTCTTGTTCTGGGCCATCCATAATGTTTAGCTTAAAGGGGGAAATCGGGTGTGATTTCCGATAAACAAAACCCTCGATAAGAGCAATGCGTTGCGCAATCTTTTCGGCCGTCCAACGAATCTGATGAATCATTTCTTACTCCTAGATGATCAAGAATTTACGTAGCTTTTCATAATTTTACAGATATGATGATCCGCTGGACACAAGAATGAATTTTGCTTTCAATATCTTGCTTCCTCAACAGATCTTTCTCTATAAATCTTGAATGGAAATAGACTTCAATACCTTTGCCAAAAATTGACAAATCTCAGGCGTTAGCTTCTGAATTGAGCACATCTGAGAGAAGATTGAGCATCCTTGATCTTAAAGCCGCTTTTCATGGGCGGAAATATGTCTTGGAGATATTAAAATACCTCCCAAGGCCGCCTGAACGATTTTAAACTGATCAGCTATTTGCCAAAGTAGGGCTTCAGTGCTTCTAGGCTGTATTAACCGCCTGAGCAACCTCTGAATTGGCAAAGGTATTGTCTTTTAAAATTTTAATTTTAAATCGATCGGATATTTTAGGTTAAACCCAATCTAATCGGGAGGTCGCTTGATTTTATTTGTTGCATAATTAAGACATCAGCTTCCGTTTATTAGGAAGTTGCTTAGATGCGTGTCTGCAACTTTTTTTTAAGGTAAAAATCCAATTCACGAGGCTTATAGCCCCAATTTATTCGAAAAGGTTTCATGCAAAAGTCCTCCTCCATCTTTGGTTCCTTAATTGCCACACTTATGCTGCTTGTTGTGTCGGCCGCCTGTGCTCCGCCAGTAACAGAAGTAGAAGTTACGCGTTACCAGGTTTTAGAAGTACCCATTGTTGAAACACAAGTGGTTGAAGTAACACGTGAGGTTGAAGTTGTTTCTGAAATTCAGGTGGAGGTAACACGAGAAATTCCTGTGACGGTAATGCCAACTCCGATTTCATCACCCGGCTCGGCCGAAAATCCGTTTCAGCTTATTTTCTTGCCAACTGCGGCTGAAGAACTCATTCAAATTCGCGGGGGGTTCTTGCTCGATCATCTTGCACAATCAACCGGTTACACTTTTGAAGCCATCATCCCTTCAGATGAGAATCAGGCGGTTGAAATTGTGTGCAACAATCCTACGACAACGATTGCGATGCTCACACCCGAGCAGTATGTTGATGCCAATAGCCGCTGCGGCGCATTTGCGGCGTTAACCGCCACCAAATTTGATGTCCCCTATGAGTTGGGCATGCTCGTCTCGCGCACATCCAGCGTGATCAATGTTTTTGAAGATATATCATTTAAGAAAATTGGTGTCCCCTCGCTGTCAGATGTGTCAACCTATCAACTGTTTGCAAAAGACATAGCAGATGCTGGGCTACCCGGTGTGCAGTTTACTGAATATGGTACAAGCACCTCTGCTTTGATTGCACTGCTAAACAAAGAGATTGACATTGCGGCCGGAATCTACAACCCGCCCATGATGCCGGTGCGTGAAGACGCTTGGCAGTACGGAGAAGACAGCCCTGAAATCTGGCGTCAGCTAGGCATTGCCCCGCGACGGAATCCGGTTGGTTTTGTGGAAGTTAACGGAGGACCAGAAACAGGAGGGTACCGAATTCGTGATGCGCGGGCCTCTATTTTTGACACTTATCCAACCATATTTGATGAGACCAAAATTTTATTACTCTCTCGACCTTACCCTAATGAAATGATTGCTTTAGGCAGTGAATTCCCGATTGTGGCCTTTAATCCGGTGGTAAATAGCATCATTGGTTTCACAAACTCAGAGGCTTGTGATCAAGCGATGTGCGCCAGTGATTTTTACCAGTGGGACGGAGTGCAAACAATCAATGATGGTTTTTATAACGTGGTGAGGGAATTAAATCGTGATTGATTTATCTGTCATTATCGTCAGTTGGAATGTACGCAGCTTTCTAGCTGACTGCCTGCGGTCTGTTTATGCAGAATTGCAGCATTCTAATTTAACTGGGGAAGTTTGGGTTGTTGACAATAATTCAACTGACGGCACTGTGAGCATGGTTGATAATCTGTTTCCTGATGTCAACCTGATCACCAATAAAAATAACCCCGGTTTTGGGGCAGCTAACAATCAGGGTATGGAAGCCGCCGCTAAGCACAAGCCAAAGTACCATTTTCTGCTAAATCCGGACACTGTGGTCCGGCCGGGGGCATTTGGACGGATGGTGGATTTCATGGACGAAAATCCAGAAGCTGGAATGACAGGTGCCCGACTGGTATACAGTGATGGCCGCTTTCAACACAGCGCCTTTGAATTCCCACGGATCGGTCAACTGCTCTTTGATCTTTTTCCGGTTCCAGCCCGCCTGTATGAGAGCAAGCTCAACGGCCGGTATCCGCGCAAGCTCTATGAACCTAACCGAAAGGCATTTCCTATAGACCACCCGTTGGGGGCCACTATGCTTGTACGTAGAGATGTGGCTGAACACACAGGTGGGTTTGATGAGTCGTTCTTTATGTATTGTGAAGAGCTGGACTGGTGCCGGCGTATCCATAAAGCTGGTTGGGATATTTACACGGTTCCTGCAGCCGAAATTGTTCACTACGGTGGAGAAAGTACCGGGCAAGTCGCGGCCCGCTCTATCGTCAATTTGTGGGAAAGTCGAGCAAGGTTTTACAGACGACATCACAACCTTTGGGTGAACAAAATCGCTACGATGATTGTGCTACGCGGTATGGAGTCTCGCATTCGAAAGACGGCAGAGCCGGAACTAGTTCAAGCATACAAGCAGGTTAAAGCGATTTGGGCCCGGCCGTTAACTTCAGATTAATCAAGGCATGTTTTAATCTGTCAGTAGATCATTTGATCTGTAAATATTTAATAGACGACACATAGGAGGATGTTATGGAACTCGGTAGTTTTTCAGTTAGCCTAGCGGTAAAAGATATCACAGCTTCAAAAGCTTTTTACGAAAAGCTTGGTTTTAAAACAATGGGAGGGGATATTGAGCAAAACTGGCTCATTCTAAAAAACGGCGATCATCTTATTGGCCTATTTCAAGGGATGTTTGAAAATAACATAATGACATTCAATCCCGGATGGGATCAGAATGCCCAAAACGTTGACCCTTTCACAGATATTCGTGAGATTCAAAAGCAGTTAATAGAGAATGGGATTGAATTCCAAACTGAGGTGGATGAATCAACAGAAGGGCCGGCTCACTTTGTGATTATTGACCCCGATGGCAATGTAATCATGCTTGATCAACATCGTTAGAGGCCAATAGCCTCGTTCCGGCCAGCATGTGTAAAATGGGAGAGATCATTCATTGAATTTTTGCGGAATTTTTTTAACATGATGACCAGTAGCTGATTACAATAAAGCTAATCATTTTTTCCGCACATGCATGACTAATTTATCTTTGAACAAGCATAATTGGCTCCAAAAAGAAAATATTGTTGAAGGGATGGTGAGCGTCATCATCCCCAACTACAATCACGCTCGCTACTTGCCAGATGCGATCGACAGCATTCTGGCCCAAAGCTACCAAAATTTTGAGATTATCGTGGTTGATGATGGCTCAAAAGACAACAGCCGTGAAGTAGGAGCCACATATAAAGACCAGATCACCTATATTTATCAGGATAATGCGGGTCTATCGGCCGCTCGTAATACTGGATTGCGTCATGCCCACGGGGAGTTCATTGGCTTACTAGATGCTGATGACATGTACGAGCCGAATTTCATGCAAACGCTGGCTACATTTTTGATACATAATAAACAGGTAGATGGTGTCTATTGTGGCTATCAATTTGTCGATGATGATGGTGCTCCGCTTCCGCAAGTAGAAAATCGCGTTATCTCCAGCGACGAGCTGTATGAGGCGATGTGGGGGGGGAACTTCTGGGTCCCTGAATCTGTTTTAATGAGGCGAGGATGTTACGAGACGGCCGGACCGTATGATGAGACGCTGCGGGCCTGTGAAGATTGGGATGTCTGGCTCCGTATTCTTTCAGAGCACCAAGTAGCAGGCGTGGCTGACGTGCTCATTCGTCATCGGGTTCTACCGGGCAGCATGTCAAGCGACCCGATCCGCATGCTGATTAACCGGATGCAGGTAACTGAAAATCGATTTGGCACCTTGGAACAGCCCAATCCATTTGCGGCCGAAAAAATAGGCTGGATTTATAGTCAAAACAATTTTGCATCAGCAATTGAGTACATACAGTATGGAGATTTAGAAAAAGCTTATGAGTTATTTGAAAAAGCGGCAAGGCTTCATCCTGAAATGTTGACCTATGCTGGTACATTTTATGAGTTAGGGGTTGGCTCGCAGCCAAAGGGGAGCCGTGGGCAGCTCACAAATTTAGACTTGAATACCAACGAGCAGACGATTAAGACATTCATCAATAGATTGGTTAAAGCACAGGTCGTTTCGGCCGATAATGCTAAGGACATTTGGTGTTTGGCTTACAAAACGCTGGCGCAGGTCGCCTATGGGGGTGAGGACTTAGCCAAGGCCCGCCAGTACATGCTGCAAGCTGCAAGCTATGATAAAAGCCTGATGGCATCATCTGAGTTTATGAAGTTTATGGCTAAGTCTACTCTGGGAGCAGATTTAATGGGTAGGCTAAAAAAACTAGCATCCTAGTTAAAAAGCAATTGGGAGGAACAACCCAAAATGAATGCAAATAGATTTTTTGCCCCTGCACTTTTGGTCTTGTTTTTGGCTTTACAAGTAAGTTGTGGGTTGGAAAAGCAGGCTGATCTAAATTCAAACTTACTGGGTGATCAAGAAGTGTTTATTAGGGTGCATAATCTAAGTGACACAAACATTGGCTATGTTAAGTTTGGGAGCCAATATGAAAAACCAAATTCATATGAGGTTACGACTTATTTTACTGAATTCCGTTCGCTAGACGTAGGCGAGTTGTCTAGATACAAACCGGCTCATAATATCGCTTTTGGGCAAGACATTATGCGAATTGAGAATATTGGGGAAGATGATCGGTCATATGCTGTTGCAAGGCGAGACCAGCTATTTGGAGGGCTTGATGTGGAAGATTTGGTAGAAACAGCTTGGGCGTGGCCGTATGAAGGAGTTGACCCACTTACGACGATTGACCCAGAAAAACTGCAAAGAGATGGATTGGAAGGGGGCAACTATACTGTCGTTATCACCGAGATTAGCTCAGGGCCACAGTATCGTGTCTCAGTTCAAATGCAGCGGGATGAATAGTCGTACCGATGAACTATGCAAAATCAGCCCTTTTGTTATTATCTAGTCACACAGTTCTCTAATTGCTTGAACCATTTTTTGATTTAGGTCAAAGTGGTTGTCCAAAAAACTAAGAATAGCGACCGCGGATTCTGTGTTATGGGTGTAACCTTGAGTCATTTGGGGCAAATATTGAGCGAAGTGGGGAAGTCGCTGTTCTAACCGACGTTCAGGTGAAAAAATATCAGCGTGAACATTTTGGGCTGGCTCGCGGCGAGACGCAAGTTCAATGGTTCTATCAAGCGCATAGTGCTGAATAAAGCGCATGGCGGTCAGCGTTTCACCGCGCTGGTCGCGCAAGAGCCCTACATATAAATTGGTTAGGGCCTCACCTAAAATCCACTCTTCCGGCCGTGATTTTGCTGTATCTAGTGGCAATTTAGGATTGGCTATTTCGCCAGATACCCCAACCGCTTTCCACACAATCCTGCCTGCCGAAAATGGAATGCTGGTTAGTTTTGACTGATCAAAGACCGCCATCTCACAAAAAATTCCATCTGCATAGAGAAGCTTGTACCCGTCGGCTGTGTTTAGGAAGTGAAAGTCAACGGGTGCAATTTCTGTTAGCCATGTTAGATCATTTAAAAAAGATTGCTGGTGTCCATCCTCTACAATGGCAAAGAAATCAAGATCAGAGTAGTCATCTAGCCTGTCTAACTCTTTACCGACTGAGCCCAGCCCGATCAATGCGAGTGAGTGCGGCCGTTTGGAAAATGACCTACCGATTTCGTTTAGTCTTTTTAGCAAGCGTTCAGTTTTTTC
>JBCCSO010000170.1:0-8514 GCA_039199965.1 Chloroflexota bacterium
GTGGCTATTCTTGGTGATAGTGGATAAATATTCCAACTCGCTCTCATAGTCTCCACATTATCCATCATCTTTTATAAATCGGCCGGTTCAAAGCAGGTACCCTACTACGCACATCTGCCAAAAAGTATACTATTTGACACGAGTGAAAAACCCTGATACTCTCATGCCACAACACGGGGTCTGAAGTCCAATGGAACGAAAACGTACGCTAAGAAAATTTATCTAAAAAGAATAGGTAAATATGTCAGCGATAACGGTTTCTCTATAGTGACAAATACATCACTTTGGCGCTTATTTGAAGTTTGCCCATCCTCCCAGATCGCAGTAACTATTACAAGCTCACTCCCTACCTCCGTGGGTATAAAATTAGCTGAATAAATGCCGTTTCCTACTTCAGAAAAACTTAATTCAACATCATCAATCTTTGCTATTAAAGTCGCATTTTCAATTCCGCCAGTCAAATCACTTAAATTTGCCGAAATAGTGACTGGCTCCTCAACAATCAAGAGTGTGCGCATGTGTAACTCTAATTTTTCATCCGATTCAACGGAAATAATTGATGCAATATCCGTATTTTCAGTTACATCAAAATTTATCTGCCATAAACCTGCGGTAGTTCCTGTAATCGTATAAGAACTGATTAATCCATATCCAGTTTGCTGCTTAAAGAAAGAAACGTCAGGATCTAATTGTGAAGAGTCAGGAGAAACAATTGAACCTGTTGGTGAAGTTAATGTAACTTGAAAATCTGCCAGGCCAAAAAAATCAAAACGCATGTTTTGATTTTCTTCTAAAACAATGGTCAGATTGTTTGTGACTCCAGACGTTACACTTATTTGGGATGTCAATATACTTTGATATGAATTTTCTAATTGTGGTTGCCTATTTGGATTGTGGGATGCACTAGGAACTGTTCCTTGCACACATAGGCGTGACTCAGATATCCAGAGATGAACGCAGTCATAACTAACACTTCTCAAATTTGAGGTTCCAACATATTTGTAGTAAGGGTAAAAAGGAGATGTTAATGGCAGCCAGCTTTCATCGCTATAGGCATTAGAATGTGTTTCTAATGTCCACAATTGATCTGGACTATTGTTGTTCCACCAACTAGGAGTAGTGGTAATACTCTCTCCCCATTTTTGCCCAATAGATGAATAATAACCTACAAGTCCATCATTTCGTTCCCCATTAAATTTTGTAGACACTAAAAGTGGCGGATGATACCCCGAAAACACCTCACCACCTATAAAAAAATAATCTACTTCATTTGAAGGCAAATTTATAAGTTGGCTGTTCAACCTATCTATAACTTCACTGTTTCCCATCTCACATGCTGCCTTTTGATTAGTTGAGCATAAGTAGTCAGTGATAATGCCACGAAAAGGTATCCCTTGGTGTGGTGTTCCTAGTGTTATGACCTTGTCAACATTTTCGGAACAAGAAGGAAAAGATAGACAACTGCGAGTAACTAGCCCCCCCATACTGTGAGCTATAATAACTATATCATTTCTGTTGGTTGCAGTTGCTACTTGTTCAATTTGATTAACCAAGCAGAAGGAATTGACATGTATTGAAGGAGTTCCCTGTAAGAAACCTGATGTAAGTTTTGAAACCCAAACCTCGTAATCTTCTTCTAGCCAACTTGGAAAATCATCTCCCCAATAATTTACGCCAGCATCAAAACTTCCATCTTCTACATAATCAGAGTATTTGATAATATCAGCATCATCCAAAAGATTATTTGTATCACAGCTTATTTCTGAAAATCCAAGACCATTCCAACCGTGGACTAAAACTATCGGTTGCTTTTGGTTTTTACAAAGAACATTCGTGCTTTTGAAAAAGCCGATGTTGTTTAGCCATGTTTGAAAAAGATCATCTTGTGGTTCACATAAACTAGTGTTCTCAAACAAAAAAACCTGCAAACTACTTAGGTTAATAAATTCTTGAGGTATCGGACCAGATAAGTTGTTGGACGATAAAGTCAGGGATTCTAGTGAGGTCAGTTTTCCAAGTTCCTTTGGTATGCTCCCTGACAATCTGTTATTGCTTACGAGAAGCCACTCTAGGCTTGTAAGACTCCCCAATTCATGAGGAATCTCACCAGTTAATTTATTATCAGTAAGGGAAATACGTTGTGGATCGATCAGGTTTCCTAATTCAGGCGGAATACTACCAACAAGGTTATTATCGTTTAAAAAAATAAACCTAATCCTCCCAAAAATACTGCATTGGACACCATACCATTGGCAAGGAGTTTTTGTGTCAAGCCATCCATTTGAATTCGTCCAACTTGATCCATTCGTGTTTATATATAATGCCTCAAGAGCTTTACATTCATTGAAAGGGATTTCGGTAACATAAGTGCATGAGAATGAGGAAGCGGCCGATGTTCTCCCAGCTTGGTGCTCAATGCCAGATATATAGATAATCGACATGCTAGCAAGGACAAAAAGGTATCTAATACTTTTCAACATATTCCTTTTTTTTTCTTGTGTTCCTTGAATTCAAGATGTAAGTGCCTCAAACAGGTTTTCAAAGCAAACCGCTTCAAAAGTGCTTTCTAAAGTGCTTTCTAAAGTTTACGATCAGTCTAGTTTAAAAGGATTTTCGATAACAAAAATATCCGCATATCCATTTAAATCATTGTTTACTAAATTAGATGCGAGAGATGTGAAAGCGATATATTTGCCATCTTGAGAAATAACCGGCAATGTTGAACTTTCATTAGCTTCCAAACCATCGTAGGCAATTGACAAACGAACAGTGGTGTGACTTTGTCTATCGTGTAAAAATATATCTTTGAATCCATTAGTATCATTTGGCACTAGATTAGATGCTTCGGACTGAAATACAATGAAACGCCCGTCACCTGATATAGATGGAAAACTAGATAGCTCATTTCCTTGAGAACCATTGGTCGCAATGGAAATCAAAGTTGTTCTTCCTGATTCAATGTGGTGTACAAATACATCCCCTTTATTATTACCATCATCAGGCACCAAATTGGAAGCAGTCGATGTGAACGCAATAAATTGACCGTTTTCCGAAATCGAAGGACTCCAAGATACACTATGTTTGTTCCCTTGTAGACCATCGCTGCTTAGAGAAATCCGATTTATTGTGTTTTCTTGATAGTTAAATACAAAAATATCACCACTCGCATTTGTGTCAGATCGCACTAAATTAGAAGCCGATGATATAAAAGCAATAAACCTTCCATCGAAGGAGATCGCTGGAGAACCAGAAGGTTGATCCGCTTGGAAACCGTCAAAAGCCTTTGAGATAAGTATTGTTTCACTTGTTTGAAGATCGTGAAGAAATAAATCTGCAACCTCGTTATTATCATTTTGGGTAAGATTAGATGCAGAGGATGAGAAAGCTATAAAACGACCATCAGAGGAAATTGAGGATTCAATAGAATGTTCATTTGACATGGAATTATTATGTGCAAACGAAACCAAAGTGATTTTTCTCGTTTGCTGGTCAAATACAAAAACATCACCAAAGTCATTTAGATCGCCTTCAACAAGATTTGAAGCCATCGAAAAGAATGTGATCATTGATCCATCTGCAGTTATTGATGATGGAAATGATTTTGCGTTTGCTTGTGATCCATCAAAGGCCAAAGAGACTTGGTAAACTTCGCCAGTTTGTTGGTCATGAACAAAAACATCATTGACACTATTTGTATCGTTATCAACAAGATTGGAAGCAGCAGAGCCAAAAACTATGAAGCGTCCATTAGCTGAAATTGAAGTCATCCAATCACTTGCACCATTTGCACCTACCCCATTGGATGAAACTGAAATCAATTTGATCGGGCCAAAATTTAATTCAGGATCGGAAGAAGCATTCACTTCATAATCTGGTTCCGGTAAAACTGTTGGCATCAAAGTAGGACTCAAGTTTAGTGTAGTAGAATTGCGAAATGGCCAATAGTAAATATCCATCCCTCTAAGACCGCCTGATACAAACATGTAATCATCCTTAAAGGATACAGAGCTTATTGAGTCCTGCCCCTCGGCAACCAATTTTAAGTTTGAGACGTCTGAAATATCGAGCACTTGTAAGATATGTTTTTTCTGAACGCTATCAACATCTAAAGTTGTCATATATAAATAGGATCCATTAATTTTTAGGCTGTCAAAGTCATTTTGACCTCTAAAAGTACTTGTAAATGTTGGAGTTACAGGATTACTCGTATCAATAGCAGTAACAAACGGAGGGCTAGATTCGTTACGTCCAATCGAAACAAATGCAAAGTGATCTTGCGATTCAAATGCTTCAAGCTTTCCCGGTAATGCTATGCTACCAACTATATTCGCCTCAATTTGAGAATATTCCCCCCCATTCTCATCCTCACGAGTCACCTCGATAAAATCGAAAATATCCATAATAGGCTCTGAATAATTGTTGTTCAAAACCTTCACAGCGTAAACAAAGTCTGAGCCTATGCCAAAGCCTTGGATATTTGCTGCTGGATAATATCCAGTAAAAATCACTGGTTCAGCGGCTACTTGAACATCGTAGACAAGGATACTAGTCTGAGTCATTACGTAAAGGAGGCCATCTTTATACAAGATCTTGTTCACAGTTATATTAGTCAGCTCGATAAATGCAATTTCTTGGAATTCTGGTAATGAGGAAATATCAAACACCCTGACTCCATTTGACTGAGACGAATCTCGTTGCAAATGATCACTGAAACTGACAAATAACAAGTCTGGGCCTACATCCATTGATCTGACAACCAAGTCCTCAAACAACGTTTTTTGCAATTTCGGCTCTAAAGGATCCGTTATATCAAACATTGCTAATCCCCCTGATCCTCCTGCGCTAGCAAACGCCACATCATTATAAAATTCTATTTCTCCAGTTGGCCACTGGAATTTAATAGAACTAACCTCTTTGGGGACAATTTTGTTTTCAATATCGAATACTTCTAGTCCATCATAAAAGCTTATCCCAATTAATTCATTACTTATTATCCTAAAATTTTGGAGCAGCCCATTTGTTGAAAATTCTGTACTTTTTGTGGGGTAGCCATCCTCAATTCGATACACAAGTGTGACCCCATCTGCTGCAACGAAAGCAGAATTTCCTCCTATAAACATATAATCATCATCGCTGATAAACAATCCTGTTGCAGAGAAAATAGAGTCGCTTTTTGCAGTAGAGATCATTTGTTGCTGGTTCATTAAGACAATGTTTGTAGGATCTTCTACGTTGAAAGTGTGCAGTACATCATTCACATTGTTTGACTTCCAAGTAGTGAGGTACGCATGTGTGTCAGTTACAGCAAGAGTGCGTCCACCTTTGACATCGAAATTGTTACCGACTAGTATCGGCTCTGTAGGCTCAGATAAATCATAAATGAAGAACCCCTCCGTTGTGGAAACATAAAGTCTGTCATTCTTTATGGTGAAGGCATCAGAGAATACGGTTCCTTTAATATTAACAGGTGGCAGTGCTTTTGGCTGAGTTGGGTCAGATATATCGAAAAGATATATATTATTCGAGACAGATATAAGATAATTTTTGTAAAGGCGAATTTCACTGGCAGATCCTTGAGTAGAACCAATGACATCAAGTTTGCCACCATCTGAAATATCTAGCACTGTCAATCCCTCATCATTTTCACCGCCAGCAAATGCATAATTGTTAGTAATTGCAATCTTGGCAACTCTATGCGGCAAGGGTTTAGAGGCTCTGATTATTTTGAGGTTTTGGGTATCGGAGATGTCTACAACAAGTAAGCGCCGTCCTTGCCCGACATAAGCCCTATTTCCTTGAATTTCAAACGCCGTTGAAGCCCCACCAATATGTGAAGTCGGAAATACTCCATTCAAAACATTTTTCATAGATGGGGTTGGTGTTGGCAGAATCGTGGGAGCTAAGGTAGGTGTGCTCGTTTGAGTTGGCTCAGCAATCGGGCTGGGTTCTAAAATTGGCAAATCGGTAGCAGTTAGACTTAAACTATCGATTACTACATCGCCGGTGGCCTGTTCTTCAATATCTAATCCAGATGTATCATCGGATTGTAATTCACAACCAATGGCTACAAAACTGAAAATGCAAAGCACGATGATTTGGCGAAGATTGAGAATTAGATTTTTCAAAATTATTGTCTCCCGTTATCTATCTTATGTTTATAGATAGTGATTTCTTATCTAACAATTTCATGTATAAGCAACACAAAATATTTATGATTGTTGGAGGATTTTGTAGACGGTAGATCTGCCTATTCCAAGGGCATTAACAATATCAGAGGCACCGTACCCTTCAGCTTTCATGTCTATAACTTTCTGGTGATCTACAGTTCGTTTTCGGCCGAACTTGACCCCTTTTGCTTTTGCCTCTATACGTCCCTCGTTGGTTCGCTCAAGAATCCGCTGTCTTTCTGCTTGGGCCACAGCCGACAAAATAGTCACAATCATTTTCCCCATCGTTCCTTCTGTGCTAATACCATCATCTAAAAAGCGGATAGCAACACCCAGCTCATCAAATTCTTTGATTAACTGAACCATGTCGGCCGTATCCCTACCTAGACGATCAAGTTTTTTTACAAGGACAACATCCCCAGCTTCAACTTTGAGCTTGAGAAGCTGTAACCCATCTCGCTCCATGTTGCTGCCAGAGCCTTTATCAGTAAATATGCGACTCTTCTTGACCCCGTTTTCTTCAAGAGCTTTTGTTTGAAGATCGAGTGACTGTGCGCTGGTAGAAACCCGTGCGTAACCGAATAATCGCATGTTAAATGTGTCTCCAAAATCGATTAAGAGAAAATTTGTCTAACAAGTCCAGAAAAACGATATAATAGACACCAAGTTAGAGGCCATATGTAGTGTCTCTAATATTATAATATCGTAGACTCTCATCACGCCACATTTTAGTCAAATCGGGAGCAAAATAGTTGGGTGGGACAAGCCAATGCCGGTAGAGTTTTTAAGCGCCGACCAAAAAGCAAAGTATGGTCAATTTTGTGGAGAGCCAAATGAAGTTCAGCTCGCTCGATATTTTCATCTTGATGCGGCCGACTTGGATTTCATTTCAAAACGACGTGGAGATCAAAACCGTTTAGGGTTTGCCTTGCAAATCACATCGGTTCGGTTTTTGGGATCATTCCTTCCTCATTTTGAATCGATCCCCAACAATGTACTTTTGTTTGTCGCTAGGCAATTATCAATCGACGATGTGACGATAATCAATGAGTATGCAAACCGGGAAACGACAAGACGGGAGCATACGGCTCTAATTCGTCAGCACTATTCGTATCATGAATTCAATGATCCCCCATGGGCCTTCAAATTGAGCCGCTTATTGTTTGCCCGGGCATGGGTGAACAACGAGAGACCCAGCCTGATGTTTGACTTTGCGACTTCGTGGCTCATGCAAAATAAGGTTCTTCTACCCGGCGTAACAACACTTGTGCGGCTAATCGCAGAGATCAGAGATAGGGCAACCAATCGTTTATGGTATCGACTTGCTACCCTGCCTAATCAATCACAAATCGATCAGTTAGAAGCTTTGCTCTATGTGCCTGAAGGGAGCCGGTCTTCTCTATTCGATCAATTTAGGAAAGGGCCAACAACCGTAAGTGGTCCGGCATTTAATACAGCGATCGAACGCTATTTAAACCTACAAGAGCTAGGAATTGGAACATTGGATTTCTCTACCATCCCACCTGTTCGTTTCAAGAACTTGGCCCGACATTCAGGGGTGATTTCTATGCACAAAATTGCCAGAATGCCGGAAGAAAAACGGATTGCGATGTTGGTGGCCTTTGTCAAAGCCTTCGAGGTAACAGCATTAGATGATGCACTCGATATTCTGGACCTCCTCATTACTGACATTGCGGGAAAAGCCAAGAAGTCTGGCCAAAAGAACCGATTGAGGACTTTGAAGGATTTAGACAAATCAGCACTTGTTTTGGCCTCTGTTTGTGCTCTAATCTTAAATGAAGAAACGGCCGATGATGATTTACGTCAAGCAATTTTTTCAAAAATTTCTCGAACCCAATTGGCTGAATCAATCGACCTTGTGAATGAATACGCCCGGCCGTTTGATGATAAGTATCAAGCTGAAATGATTGAACAGTATGGCCGTGTTCGCCGTTTCCTTCCTCAATTATTGAAAGGTGTTTCCATTGACATGGCCCCGGCCGGTGAAACTGTCTTTAAAGCCTTCAACTATCTTGCCTCGCTCAGTTCATTTCGCATGAAAACGTTTGATCAGCCACCTTTGGATATTGTAACGAATCAATGGAGCCGGATGGTGTTTGATGATAAAGGACGAGTTACAAAGCAAGGGTATACGCTTTGCTTTCTGGATCGGTTACAAGATGCGCTTCGTCGGCATGATGTTTACGTCAAAAACAGTGACCGGTGGGGTGATCCCAGAGCGAAGTTGTTACAAGGAGAGGTTTGGCGCGCCAACCGCATCCAAGTCTGTCGGTCGCTTGGCCACACGCTTGATCCAGAGACGGCTATTCAGAAATTATCTAAGGAA
>JBCCSO010000171.1:0-8503 GCA_039199965.1 Chloroflexota bacterium
GCTGCGATCCGGCCGATGGTGTCACCGGGAGCCACCGTATGCGTGGTTTCTGTGCTGGGTACTGGGGCCGGAGCTGGTGTTTCAGGTGTGGGGGTAGGTTGTGCTGGAGTTGATGGAGCAGAGCCCCCGGGAATAGCCAAGATTTGCCCTACATAGATCAGATTGACGTTTAGCAACTGATTGGCCGACGCAATCTGATTGGCTGTTACCCCATACAAGCGGGCAATTTGGCCCAACGTTTGACCTCTCTGGACTGTGTGTGTTCTTTGTTCGTTGGTTTGGGGCTGTGGTGTTGGAGTAGGGCTCTCTGTATTTGTGCTGCCGCCATCTGTGCCGGGAATAACCAAGACTTGCCCCACCTTTATTAAGTTTGGATTGACAAGATTGTTGGCTGCAATAATGTCCGATACGGGTACGCCATATAGCCGAGATATTGCATATACGGTTTGCCCCGGAGCCACCGTATGGGTTCTATCATTGGCATAAACGGCCGAAGGTGTAGCTAGCATCATCAGTAAAGCGATGAAAATCACCATACTGAAAAACTTGAAAAAATGAGCTTTTGTAAACTTGATTATTTGATCCATAAGGGGGTAGCTCCTATCTGTATATCTTGACAAAGAAAATGGATAATTAGGTGCGGAGAGGTATTTGTTGATTCCACCTAAACCGGTAGAATGCTGCTCTAGCTTTTCTTTTCTCGTCCTTAATCTCGTAAGCAGGCCTGTTAGACACAAAAGGGTAGAATAGGATTATAGGACGCTACAAGAATAGTCTAACCCCAGAGAAGAAACAATCTAGCTGCGACGTTAGTACTATGTTTTCACCCCAAAATTCACTTAAAACTTAATCAAGACTTATTCATGAGGTTTAATCGTGGAATATCAATCTTTTATCACAGACGTTGAAAAAATTACAAAGCAGGCTGGGCATATCATCAAGGGATTTTATCGGAGTAGTTTCGAAGTTGAAGAGAAATCCCCCGATAATCCGGTGACCGATGCAGACAAAGCGGCCGACGACTATTTGAAGGAAGCCTTGACTGTCCTGTTTCCACAAGCGGGCTGGTTGAGTGAAGAAAGCGCTGATAGTGACGACCGGCTCAATAAAGAGTACGTTTGGATTGTTGATCCACTTGACGGTACAAAAGAATTTGTGATGGGCATTCCTGAATTTTCAGTGTCGGTCGCACTAGTAAAAGATGGGGTACCCGTTATTGGAGCGATATACAATCCTGTGACAGATGAGATGGTTTCAGCATATGAAGGAAGCGGCGTCAGACTGAACGGCGAGCCCGCGTCTGTTTCACAGCGAAAAGAATTAGCAGGTTCAAAAATCGATGCTAGCCGCTCTGAACGCAAACGTGGGGAATTTGAGCCTTTTGAAGATTCGCTTGATATTCTCACCATGGGCAGTATTGCATGGAAGCTGGCCAGAGCCGCCATTGGGCTTGCTGATGCGACATGGAGTCGAGGGCCAAAGCACGAGTGGGATATTTGTGCTGGTGTCATACTTATCATTGAGGGTGGTGGATACTGTGTTGACCTAGATGGTAATCCTTTTAAATTTAATCAATCATGGCCGAAAGTAAACGGGATTATCGCCACTGGCACCTATCTGTATGATGATGTAATAGCTATGTTAAAGCCATATCGTGATACAGCCCGGACTGATTAGTGCTTTTTCCAAAAGTCAAAACTTAGTCGATTTTTCTCTCGTTAACACTCGATGACATTTGTCTGGCCGCATATTCGTATGCATTTCGTCCCGTTCACTGGTAAATACGTCTGATTGATCTAGGAAAGTGGTCCTCTACGAAATTTGTTGACACTCCAAATTTGGTATGATAGTATCCACCAGCCTAAAAATTAGTTCACATAAAATTGCTCAAAATAGTGAGTAATCTAATCAAAAATTATTTCTGATTCCACGGGAGAATCTAGGATGAGATCAAGAACAGAACAAATGGTAGACCGCTTACGTGATCTTCAGGCGGGCACACCAGATATCGAAGCTTCAGCAGTCGTTAGTGTAGATGGTTTAATCATGGCCTCTTCCTTGCCTTCTGGCGTTGACGAAGATCGTATCTCTGCAATGTCGGCGGCAATGTTGTCACTGGGTGACCGAATTGCTGCTGAATTACGCAGAGGGGATTTGGATCGTGTTTACATTAGCGGCACGCTAGGCATTATTGTATTGATGGCTGTTGGTGAAGAGGCGGTTTTGACTGTTCTGGCCCGCAGTAGCGCGAAGTTAGGGCTAATTTTCTTAGACATGAAACGGGCGGCCGACGATTTAGAGAAATTCTTGTAGATAGACAATATTGCTGCCAAAATCGACATTGAGTTGCTTTGGCAACAATCTCTCAAAAGCCTGCAACTGTTAATATTTCACGATATTTGTATAGCATGACGATGCGCTTTATTGAAAAATTTAGCGCATCGTTTGCGTTAGGGGCCAATGATCATTTTAGCTTTGAAGTTGGATCATTTGTTGTCTTATAACGGGAACTTGTATTTGGAAGAGCAAAATTCCGTTTGTTAGGAGTGTATGCAACTCGTATTGTCTACTGCTGTTGTTGAAGGTAAAGCTATTGCAAGCGAAGAACTTGAAGATTTGAGAAGGCCAAAGATTTTATCATGACAAAATTTATTTTTTTTACAGGTGGTGTTGTTAGTTCTGTCGGCAAAGGGGTAACTGCGGCAGCACTTGGCAGGTTGTTGAAGGCGCGCGGACTATCGATTGCAGTGCAGAAGCTAGATCCATATATTAATGTTGACCCCGGAACAATGTCACCTTACCAGCATGGGGAAGTGTTCGTAACGGAAGATGGAGCAGAAACTGATCTCGATCTGGGACATTATGAACGGTTTATTGACATTAACTTAAGTCAGCTATCGAATGTGACGACCGGCCGAATCTATTCTGAAGTGATTCAGCGCGAACGGCGTGGTGATTACTTAGGGGGGACGATTCAGGTAATTCCTCATATTACTAATGAGATTAAGCGGCGAATTCTGCTTGTGGCAGAAAATACCAAAGCTGATGTGGTTATGGTGGAAGTTGGTGGTACAGTGGGTGACATTGAGTCTCTGCCGTTCATGGAAGCCTTGCGTCAAATGCGTAGTGAGCTGGGGCGTGAGAAGACGATGTTTATTCACGTTACTTATCTGCCATATATCGGGGCCAGCGGTGAGCTTAAAACTAAACCGACTCAGCACAGCGTGCGCGAGCTGCGCAGCATCGGTATCCAACCAGATGCGATCATTGCGCGTGCAGATCATGAAATTGGGGAAGAGCTGCTGACTAAAATAGCCCTGTTTTGTGATGTTGAGAAAAACGCGGTTATTCCGGCCGTTACCAATGATGTTCTGTATCGTGTGCCTCTTCAAGTCGAGGAATTTGGTCTAGCAGACTTTGTTGTCAACCGCTTAGGCCTAAATGCACGCAAAGCTGATCTTGCAGAGTGGAAAGCGCTTGTCCAAGAGATTGAGCGGCCGAAAGACTCAATCCGAATTGGTATCGTTGGCAAGTACGTTGAACTGCATGACGCTTATATGAGCGTGCGCGAGGCGATTAATCATGCAGGGATCGCCAATAATATTGACATTGAAATTGAGTGGATTTATTCAGGAGACTTGGAAAAACGTAAAAGCTGGGATCGACTCGAGAGCGTTTCGGGCATTGTGGTTCCGGGAGGATTTGGTCCACGCGGTGTAGAAGGCAAGATCCTTGCAGCCCGATGGGCACGTGAGAAGAAAGTTCCTTACTTGGGTTTGTGTTTGGGTATGCAGGTTATGTGTGTTGAGTTCGGCCGCTATGTTTTGAAGTCAGATGATGTAAATAGCACCGAATTTGACCAAAGTGTGGGGCACCCAATCATCAGCTTGCTTGCTGATCAGCATAATTTGAGCGATATGGGTGGAACCATGCGGTTAGGCGCATATCCATGCAGCTTAAAAGAGGGTACAAAGGCGTATAATGCGTACGCAATGCCCTTGGTCGATGAGCGTCATCGCCATCGCTGGGAATTTAATAATGCTTATCGCAAATCATTTGAAGATGCTGGCATGGTTTTTTCTGGCGTTTCGCCAGACGGCCGTTTGGTTGAAATCGCTGAGGTGGGTGATCATCCGTTTATGGTTGGCTCACAGTTCCACCCAGAGTTTAAAAGCCGGCCGAACCGGCCGCACCCGCTGTTTAGTGCATTTGTTGGTGCATCTTTGAATTTTTCTGAAAAGAAGCGTAAGGCACAAGCACCGGTTATTGTTGAGAGCAAACCGAAAAAAGCGGTTGTGAGCGAGCCTCAAGCCCAGTGAAAACATGGTGCTTCGACTGATTTCTTTAGCTGGTTTTTGTTCAAGATTGGTGGAGCTATCGATGTTGGCACATGCTGATGCAAAGCATACTTGTCCGGTCATATAGTAGTTTTTTAGACCCAAATTAACCTAAGTAGTCTTCTCGCGAAATAGCCAAGATGTGAATCGTAAGGAGGCCCCTTCTGGGCATCCATACAGCAGTTTGTTTCCCTATAAAAATAGCGAGAAGACCACATAATTGAGGAAGGGTATATTCATGAGAATGTACCCTTTTTTGCATTATGTAGTGTAAACTACAGAGTAGCTAGATAAAAACGTGTATATTTCGTGAAGAAATTTTGCAATTTTTTTCGTAAGAGAAGCGGCCTTTTGTCGCTTGTATCATATATATCATACTATGCGTTTTTTTGGTTTGAATTGCGGTTCTGGCTCAAAACAAAATATTTTTAATTGGCTTACACTCAACGGGGTTATACATATTTAATCATGTCAGTCTTCAAAAGTGAAAATAAAAATTCTGGACAGGCACTTGTTGAATTTGCGCTTATCATCATTGTTTTACTGATGCTTATCTTCCTCATCATTGAATTGGGGAGGATTGCATGGGCGTGGTCGGCCGTACAGAACGCCGCTCGAAGTGGTGCCCGTTACGCGATTACCGGCCAATCTGTGGCTGGTATTTGTGATACGGAACCGGTAGGGTGTTTGGCCCGTAGTGAATCGGTTGAGCAAGTGGCACTCCAAAGCCTGACCGGCTGGACCATTCGGCAAGATGTTGAGTTTCAGGATAATAACTTTACGGCTATCGAAATCTTCGGCTTTAATTCAGCCCTGAATGGGGGTGAAATGCAGCGTGGGTTTGCAGGGGAGCCGGGACAACCTGTTGTGGTTCGTGTCACGTACAATGTTCCTGTAGTTACCCCCCTGCTTCGGCCAATTGTTGAAAATGTCCCGGTCTTTGGTCAAATTACACTAACGAATGAGCTGTTTGGACAAACTGGTGGCCGGACAGAAGGTGCTGCCCTGCCACCTCCAATTCCTGCAATTCCAAAACTTGGCCCGACAGACACACCAACCCCTACGTTTACCCCCACACCTGTTCCTTCTATTCCTCCGGGTTCAACACCCACACCGATTGAGACATCAACGCCTGTCATCACATGTGATGTTAAGATTCAGGGAACTTTAATTGAAGGACAGCGTATTCTAACCTTTACGGGTGACCGCTTTGTGGACAATTTCGCTGGAAACAGCACGTATACAATTGAAGTGATCGACGTAACCAATGGTGAAATAATTGCTTCTGGTGTGCCTATGCAAAATGTCCCGACAACGTTTGTGGGAAGCCACGGCTGCGTTAATGGCAATGAGGGGTATGTTGAAATAGATCTTGGAACTGCACCCGATTACTACATCAATCCGATCTATGCGGGAGGGTTGCCGGGTGGCATCCAAATTGTAGTGCAGCATGAAAATGGCTCTGAAGATGATGAGTTTGTCATCACTGCAGCCAATGCAACGGCAACCGTTTTGGCGCCAACGCTCACTCCACTTCCATCTGAAACGCCGACTCCCACCCCTGACTGGACACCAACCCCGGCACCTCCGGGTCCGTTTATTACCTTTCCTGATGGATCAAACTGCGTGACTCCAAACCCTTCTACTCGATTCTCAATTATTGGCGGTAACTGGGTCCCGGGTAATAACGTTCAGTTTATTTGGGATAATAACGAAGTAATTGGTAATGCGACCTCGTCTGTCGATACAGGATCGATTGATAAAGTCGATTTCGACTTGGGCGCTCGTGGTGCAGGCTCGCATACGCTGACGGCCGTTGATCCTGCAACGGGTGACTTCTGGACGATGAATATCCTAATTCCATGTCCAGCACCAACGGCAACTGTTACGCCGTCACCAACCCCCACGCTTTCCCCGCCGGATCTAGAAATTTCAATTCCGCAAATTTCATCATCGTCACCTATCACTGAATTTACTCGCGTAGAATTCTCCTTTGCTATCTCAAACACAGGGCAAACTGATGTTAACAGTTTGTTTTTCGTTGACCTGTTCCTTGACCCACCGCCAATCGCGTTTGTGACGGAAACAGATCCGATAACTCGAACTTACATCATTGCTGATCCCTATAGTGATGGCTTTATTGCTGTGCCAGATATGCCAGCAAATTCGTCGCAGGTCATTACCATCACCTCGCCGATCGGGTTCCAGAACGATACAACTGGAGCACGCGAAGCTTGGGGGATGGTTGACTCGATTAATTCAATTATCAACGAAGAGGAAGAGGATAATAACCTTTCGACGCTTGGAAATATCGCCGTGACACCAGCGGTTGATATTCCAACGCCAACCCCAATTCCATCTGAAGAGAGTGACCCATTCTCGATTCGCGGCCGTGTAAAAGCTCTGTACACAGAGTTTGTGCCGCAGCAGCGGGCCACAGTCTTCTTAGTGGAACAGCCTTCAGGAGGAGGGCAAGGGATTGTGCGTGCGCAAACTGTCACCGATGCAAACGGTAGATATCGTTTCTACGATGTTCCGGAGCTAACCGGTGGCGACAGCTACACACTGGTTGCGTGCTTGTCATTAGCAGGTGGAAAAGCATATTCTGGCTTTATATCCCCTGTGTTACCGGACGCAACCGAAGCTGTTTTCAAGGATATTTACATGACAATTAGTAGTACAGGTTGTGCTATCTAGCTGTTTAAACTCAGACTCCAAGATGAAATTAAGCTATAAACTGTGGACTTTAGTATCTGCGTGTGCAGTAGGGCTACTGGTGGGATTGAGCCAAAACTCTGCAAAGGCTGATTCGGCCGCTATTCAACAAGACGGTTGGACTCTTCCTGCTTCATCTGTTTCAAACGCAGGACAGCGGGCCTCTGTTCCGACCATTGCGCTGCAAGCTGACGGGACGCTGCATTCAGCGTTCAAGCAAGGATCAACTGTTGACCTCCAAGATAATGATCCGTATCACACCAGTAGCACTGATAATGGAAATACGTGGTCAATTCCGCAGGCGATCCGCATTGATCCAGCTACATTTGTAGTAGACAAGGTGGTTATTGAGGTCGGCACTAGCGGCGTTTTGCACGCAGCGTGGGTTGAAAGGGATCCTGTAGATGAACGTTATGACCTACTGTATTCATCAAATTCTGGCAGTGGCTGGAGCCCTGCCCAGACAGTTGAATCAGTTGAGAATCAGTTTGTAATTGATCAGCCGTCCATGGTTTTAGAGGGTGGCCAAGTTCATATGGTTTGGGCAAGTACCGGAACGATCCGCTACTCCAAGCGCTCATCTGGCACTTGGTCTATTCCAATAGAAATTGAAGACAGTTCGTCTGAACTTCCCGAAATTGCAATTGACAGTGCGGGAACACTGCACGTTGTTTTCTTGCAGTCACGGGATACGTTGGTTGCAAGATACTCTCAAAGCACAGATGGAGGCGTGACTTGGACACCTGACATCAGTCTTTCGGGCTCCGGCCGGGATTTGAACGATGTTGATCTTGATGTAAGCGGGACAGAGGTGCACGTGGTGTACAGTGCTGCTGACGTCATTGGAAGTGTGATCGATCCAATCGCCTCAACCCAAACGGTTCGACCGTACCATCGCCGCTGCATCGGTTCTTGTACAAGTGTTTCTTCATGGACAGTGGAGTCATTAGTAAGTAATTTTGATGCTGGTAACGTCCCTGCAGACGCTATTTTGCTGGTCCCAACCGTTTCTGTGACCGACAATGGTGAAGCACTTGTCTTCTTCCACGGCGTGCTGGCTGAGAACACAAACTTTGAGCAGGTGTTGGGGAACTGTTTTGAACCTGATACTTCATTTGGAAAATCATTTAAGCTGCCAACGTCATTCACAGAACGGATGATCAAACCCCAGATTATTTATAATGACGGGGTGATGCATATGGTTTACGAGCAGATTCGTGGACAGGCGGCCTCTGCAACGTTCCAGCAGATTCACTATGCTCAGCTTGAAGTTAGCTGCTACGACATGTACCTGCCGCTGATCAACAGGAGCTAGCCAAAAAGGGCTCGTTTTTATGAAACGATCTGACTGGATCATTGCAGGTTTTCTGGCGGTTTTGTTCCTAATGGTGCTGGGCGGTGGCCTGATCTTTTGGCTACAGTCTCAAGCATTTCAGAATGCGGCCGCACAA
>JBCCSO010000172.1:0-8501 GCA_039199965.1 Chloroflexota bacterium
TTTGAGGGGTCCGGTACAATGGTATCGGCGGTGAGCATCCGGTTAAGATAGGACCGGTTATATATCCACCAGTTCATATAACCGCACGGTGGAATTGTTAAAAATTGAACCCCCTGCGGCTAGAATGGCATTTCACTTTTCATGCCCATTTTTAGTCGCTGGTCCTTTCGCCAAAACGGGCCCGCAGGAGGTTCAACAATGTTCAAAGAGATTGAACAGTTTGTCAACTGGGTGCGCAGACGCAATCCTACCGCCCATACGTGGCAAGATTACCACTGTGACCTACATCAGTTTGCCAACCACATTGGCAACAAGCAGCTTAGGGAGATGACCTACAAAGACATCGATGCATTCATCGAAGCCCAGCTGAAACGGAAGATGAAAGCGACCACCATCAACCGAAGGCTGGCGGCCGTCGCTTCTCTCTATCTCTTTTTTAGCGTCGAAGACGAAGACTTGGTTAGCCCGGTCATCCCATATCGACACAGTTTACGCGGAGAGCAGCGGCTTCCCCGCTCTGTGCCTGAAGCGGAGCTGGACAAGCTGTTCGCTGTCATCGAAACGGTGCGGGATAAAGCAATCTTTTTGCTTATGCTCCGCTGCGGCCTGCGCATTTCTGAAGTGGCCAAGATGACGTTGGCCGACCTGTTTCTGGAGGAAGACAAACCTTGCTTGGTTGTCCACGGCAAGAACAGTCGGGATCGTTCTGTCTACCTGTCTGGTAAGACAGAAACCGCCATAAGGGGCTATTTGACCCAAAGACCTACCATCGACTTGGAGGCGGTCTTCATCAACTGTCGAAATGAGCCGCTCACGACGATGGGGATTCAGAAGCGGCTGGAGAAATACCGCAGGCTGGCCGGGGTACAGATTACGGCTCATCAGCTACGCCACAATTTTGCCAATGATATGGTGCTGGCCGATGTCCCAGTAACAAGTATTCAAAAGCTTTTGGGTCTTGCATGGGTGGGCACGACGCAGCTCTATATTGCGGCCAACGACCCCAAAGTCAAAGCGGACTTCTTTACCGCCATTGAAAAGCTGCGGGGGTGGACCTGATGACTGAATCACGAACCACAAGAACATTCGCCACGAGCGCGGCCGAACGCTTTGACCGTTCTCTGCGCCGCTCATTGGCCTTAAACCCTTTACCCAAAGGAATAACAGCTCCCAAGCTTTCCTGTGAGTGGCCCGCTGAAAATGTGACCTTGCTGGAAAAGTATCGGGACTGGTTGGTGGCTGGTGGCACCAGTGATTCGGTCATTAACCATCATCGCATTCCGGTGGCCGGGACGATGCTTGGGCTAACTCTAAAACCGTTGGTGCAGCTTTGCTTGGGCACAGATACGGAAAAGACGATGAACTACATCAAAGCCAAGAAAAAGGGGGCCATGTGGGAACGAAACTGCACCCACTCGCTCCGCTGGTTTTGCACCTTTCTTGAGCAGGAGATGGGGCTACCTCGCTGGGACAAACCGAAAACCTATGGGGATGAAGAGCGGTTTAAAGCCGGTCTACCAGACTGGTTACTCACTTTGCTGACCAAACAGCTCCGCTTGCTTCAAGGGAACTGGCGCAAAAGCCGTCAGGCGGAAATGACCTACCAGTTTTGGTACAAATATGCCCATACTTGGCGCTGGCTGTTTGAGCAAGGTGACATTGAAAAAGCTAGCGAGATTAAGCGCAGCCACGTTTATGACTACATTGATGCGATGTTGCTGGCCGGGTACGCCCCGAAAACAGTAAATATCTATCTGCACAGCTTTCAAGCGACGTTGCGCTACATGGATGAGGTAGGGGTAGAAATTAACCGCCGCTTGCTTAGGATACAGGGGCTCAAAACAGATGACCCGCTTCCTCGTTTCTTAAGCGACGAACAAGTAGCTAAGGTGAGAGCTGGGCTAGATGAGCGGGTGACGCAAGCCCAAACCCATGTGCAGCAGCGAAATAGCCAGCTTAATCGGGCGATGTTTACGCTGCTTTGGCAGACGGGGATGCGGGTCAGTGAGCTAGAGGATTTGTTGTTGGAGGACCTCGACTTAGACGGGTGTAAGGTCACGATCCGGCAGGCCAAATGGCTGAAGGATCGGGTGGTCTACCTGACTGACACCGTTGTTAAGGTGCTGACCGCTTACCTTGAGGTCCGTGGCCCCGCCTTAAGTAACCATGTTTTGATCTACCGACACAAAATGGTGTCAAAAGATTTGGTCCGGTTGCGGATCAAATCCGCTGGTAAGTGGGTCGGTGTTTATGTGACACCCCATATGCTCAGGCATACCTTTGCCACACAGTTGTTAAACAGCGGCTGTAAAGTGACATCTATCCAGATGCTGCTGGGGCACAAGCGGCTGAATACGACGATGGTTTATGCCAGAGTGCATGATGAGACGCTGGTCAAGGATTACTACCGTGCCATGGCGAAGATTGAAGGTGAAGAAAGTGGATCAGCTACCGATCCGTTAACGCTGCTTGCCAAGTTGGAGGACAGCCAGCTTGATGAACAGCAGCAAGAAGTTTTGAAATCCTTGCGACGATGTTTGAGTTAATGATGAGCGTTATGCTCTACGAAAAGCGGTAGTACCGCAAACAGAGGAGAGCCTACATTCGCCTGTCGGGCGAGTCCGACCAGAGATCAATAGCTATTCCCAAGGTGCTTTCCATAAGTTAGTTGGAGTTTCCAAACATAAATCATTGCTTGGATCAGTCACATTTTCTACGAACTGATCCACATCCCAACTACTTATATCCTGAATCGCTTTGAATTCACTTAAATCTCTAAGCCGAATGCTTTGAGCTGATCGTTCTATAAAACCTATATCTTCAGCTATTTCTGACCACAAAAATAAAAGCGTTTCTCCTTCTTGATCAAAACAAATTTTGTTGGTTTCTTCATTCGAAGTGTCTCCTGAAATTGTATACGCAACTATTACGCTTTTTTCGGGAAAATATAATTGAAAGTATGCCGGTAAAAGCCCTTCATAGCTATCTGAAAAGGTCCACAATAATATCTCTGACGGAGGCCCTAATCGTTCAATCAAGGGCTTGATCTGATAGTTTGGGGCAAAACCTGCATTTACTTCGATATTTGTCACAATGTTTTCATTCATTGCATAGATATGACGGATTGGTATACCTCCTTCGACACTTGTGTTAGTAAAAGTGATCTCAGTAAGTGCTGAGCTTTCATCCAGCTTCAGATATTCAAGTTCTTGCCCTAGAGAAGTGTAAATTTGATCTACAATATCTGACTGGGTAATACCCGGAACAATTCCCCACCAACATGGCAGAATGCATTCTTGATTATCCATTATTAAATCTGTATATGCCTTTCCAATCATCTCAATCTGCATTGTAGGAAGTGGTGTCACAGTCAGCTTCGCTGTTGCAGAAGGTGTAATTGCCTGAGTTTTCGTCGAAGTTGGATTACTGGTTGCTGTGTTAACTAAATCAACTGTGCTCATAGCAGTTGGTGTAGGTACTGTGGTAGATGCAAGAGTCGTTGGTACTTTAGTTGGAGTGATTGGAGCTTCAACTGAAGCACCTTCTGTGATGCTGAGTGTGTTCACATCTGTAACGGGATCACTGTCTGAAGCACAACTGATAGCCATGATTGAGATCATCACAATTACAATCACGTTTAAATAGTAGTATTTCAGCTTTTTAGGCGGATTAATCATTTTAGTTCTCATTGTTAATGGTGGCAGCGGATACCCACAAGGGCATGTAGCTATTCATAAAACTGTCTCGTTGGCTGCCTGCCACGCCACCTCCCCAAAATTGATAAAACCAGCCAATGCCCATATCGGCCAATTCTTCACTGGCCAACCCAGATCGACTTTTTTGCCAATCGCTAAAATTAGGGCCACCTAACCCCCATGTCTCACGTGAAGGTCCTGCTAGATTAGGCCTATCAGGTAGGTTATCATTAGATTGCGCACGGGATACTGCAGTGTTAGGTGAACCACCCAAGATGTTTAAATCAAAAATGTGAAATACCTCATGTATCAAAAGATGAGGATTGAGTTGTATTGTCGTATTGACTGTATTGACTCCAATATTTACCCAAGCTAGGCAATCTTGCGCAATTGTACAACCTTGATCGGTTTTATTAATTGTTATAGGCCCTCCAAATACAGAATTGAATGCCTGGGTAGGCGTCATCATATTGTAGGTGACCTCGGAAAACATATCTGCTAATCGTGGCATTAACTGGTTTGCAGCATCAGCCATACGACTTGCTAACATGGTAGCCGTTTGATGGTATTGTTGTTTTTCATTGTCAGTCCAGCCATCTCCTATGAAGTTTAGTAATGCTGATACAAATGTAGGTTCTGGTGCATCTTCTTCACAAAATTCACCACCACTTCCATTTGTAAGGCAGCCAGTATGTCCAGTTGGATCGATGAATTTTAGCGGGTTATTCCAAACGTATGAATACCGGTTGAAGGACTGCGGATCGCCCGGATTGGGGACTATACTATCCGGTGTGAGGTGCCTGGATATATAAGACCGGAACGACGAACCACCAAAAACCTAAAGTGGTTCAAGTGTTAAAGAATTCGGCGCAATGCACCCCACTTCAACAGCATACAACAAAAAACCTCCACTGGGTAAAATGGTTGCTTCCATTCAATCAACCGGAATTACCCAACTGGAGGCAACCAAATGTTGACCGAAATCGGCCGCTTTGTCAAACACATGCGGCGCAAAAACTCAGAAGCCCTCACCTACAAAAACTACCGCTACCACCTCAACCAATTCACCAAACTCATTTTGGAGCCAGAAGATCGGCAAGCCTGTCATCCTAATGAGATTTCCTGCCTTGATGTAGATCATTTCATCGAAAAGCTGGCAGAACAAGGGCTGCAAGCAGAAACAATTAACCGCCATCTCACCACACTCAGGTCGTTCTACCATTTCCTGATGGACGAAGATGACACCTTGGAATGCCCCGTTATTCGACGCCGCCACATGCTCAAAGAACGGGAGCGGTTGCCCAAAGCGGTGCCGGATGATGAGGTAAAACGGTTCTTCAAAGTGGTCAATGACATCCGTGATAGAGCGATGTTTAGCCTCATGCTCAAAGGGGGCTTACGGGTCTCTGAAGTGGCTAAACTGACGTTAGGAGACCTGTTTATGAAGGAGCGCAAACCCCGCATCCGCGTGATGGGGAAAAACAGCAAAGAACGCTCCGTTTACCTGACAAAACGGGCCGCTCAAACCTTGAAGAAATGGCTCAAAAAACGGCCGCAGGGCGACTCTAACGCTGTTTTTCTCACTTATAAAGAGACCGCCATCGGGGTGCGGAGCATCCAAAAACGGATTCAGAAATATTGCCAGTTATCCGGCGTTCACCTGACCGCCCACATGCTACGCCACACATTCGCCAACGTCCTCATCCTCAAAGATGTCGCCATCACCACCATCCAGAAGCTGTTGGGCCATGCGTGGATCGGAACCACCCAGAACTATGCCAGAGCCAATGACAGCAAGGTTAAACAGGATTTTTACAGGGCGATGGATGAAGTTGAGGGGGTGAGGCGATGAACGGTAAACAGTATTCGGTGGTCGGTGGGTCGGCAGAACGAGCGTTTGCAACCACTGCGGCCGCGCGCTATGACGATGCGTTGCGCAAAAGCCTGAAAATGAACCCTGCCCCAGAGGGGGTAGTCCACCAAAGCCGTCATGCGAGTGGCCGGAAGAGAATCGTAAGCTATTGGAAAAATATCGAGAGTGGCTGGTAGCGGTCGGGGCATCAACTGCTGTCATTAACCAGCATAGGGTGCCTCTGGCTGGCACCATGTTGGGCTTAACATCAAAGTCGCATTCTCAACTTTCAATCGACGCGGATAAGGACAGTGCTCTGAAATACGTTCAGTCAAAAAAGAAGAGCCTGTCGTGGGAGAAAAACTGCGACCACTCGCTGACATGGTTTTGCCGGTTTCTCAAAGAAGAGCGGGGAATCGTCATTATCGACAAGCAAAAGTTTGGTGATGTCGAGCGGTACAAAAAAGGGTTGCCAGACTGGTTAATCCAGAGCTTGACCCGCTTTTTGCACCTACGTCAGGCCGGTTGGCGCAAATCCCGCATGACTCAATCGACCTATCATTTTTGGTATAAATCGACCCAGCTTTGGAGATGGCTCTTTGAGCACACAGAGATACAATCTCCCAGTGAGGTGACCCGTGAACACCTGAACCAGTTCGTAGACGAAAAGCTTGTGGCCGGATATAAAGTGGCCAGCATTAACCACGATTTACACACCTTTCAGGGAACCCTTTACTTTTTGCAAGATCAGGGGATGGAGGTCCCACGAGTCGCTTTGAGATACAAAGGGCTGAGGAAACCAAAAACGTTGCCAAGATTTTTAACCGACAACCAAGTCATTGCGCTTAGAAATGACCTCGTCCAGAGAAGGGACGAGGCGAATACCGTCGTGCGTGAGCGAAACAGCCGCCTAGATTTGGCTTGCTTCTACCTGCTGTGGCAAACGGGAATGCGGGTGAGTGAGCTAGAAGATTTACAGCTAGACGATGTAGATTTTGACCGGCAGCAGATCATCATTCGCAATGCCAAGGGGCTAAAGGATCGGGCCGTTTACATGACTGACGGGCTTATTGAGGCGTTGCAAGACTACCTGACGGTCCGTGGCCCTGCTCTAACCGACCATGTCTTTATCTACCGGCATAAGTTTTTGTCAAAGGATTTGGTGCGCAGCCGCTTGCGCACTGCCAGTCAACGGGTTCGCTTTAAAGTCACACCGCATATGCTGCGCCACACATTTGCGACGCAACTGGTCAACGCTGGGGCAGACATTACAACCATTCAGACCCTGTTAGGCCACAAGCGGCTCAACACCACCATGACCTACGCCCATGTGCATGATGAAACGGTAGCCGATGAGTTTTACCGGGCGATGGAAGAGATTGAAGGGCCGCAGTTTGAGACAGAAACGGACAATGAGCCAGCTGTAGACACAGCCAAAGCCAAAACCTTGCTGGACCAGATGGCGGCCAGCGACTTGACTACCAAGCAGCGGCAGATGTTGAATGAGCTGCGCCACTGTCTGGCTGAAAATCCCAGCCAGCCGTCTCCTGATGAATAAGGCCGTGACGCAGAGGAGTGCCTACATTCGCCTGTCGGGCGAGTCCGATAGAAAATACGTGGAAAGGAAGTGGCACGGGCAGGAGCCCGGCTACAGCATTGTTTATGATCTAAAAGACCTGCCCAGAGCCAAGGCTAAGGGTGGGCGTAAAAACTACAGCGTAGATAAACGCCAATCGTTAAATAATTTTTGACTTACATAGGTAAAATTCAAATCGTCATATTCATTATCCCAAAATTCAGCCCCAGAATCGATTATTTGACGATAGTAAGCTGCTTCTTCCTCTGTCATCCATACAGGTATTAATTCCTCATCTAAAAACGGGCCTTTAACTTCTGTTAATTTTAGTTTAATTTGATTTACAGAAATACCTGCTTCGTAAGCTTCATTAACAGTGAGGCTTATAAAGATGGCGTCCTTTGGCTTCATATGTCACCTTTCTCATAATTTTTACAACGACTTAATTTCCCACTAGTGATACCTTGATTGTTTTAAATCAATTATGGATTTCTTTTAAATCCTAAGTTTCTAAATATGTAAATCAAGTCCCGACCACCTGCATTACTTGGCACATCTTCAACACCACCAACACGTAAAACATTGCAGACATGAGTTATGCATGAATTGGTCCGCACATTATACTTGGGATCACCCAAATCAACAGATGCAGACTGAAAATTTTGTGCATTATTTGCATTCGGCAAATCAACGGTTCTTTCATCTACTAAATCTCCTAGTAAAGACTCTTCCCACGCATCTAGCTGTTTAATGGTCTTTTCGTTTAAATCACCGGTTTGATGAGTCGTGATTGAACGACCTCCTGTGCGAGTTTCAATAGTGAAGTGTATATTGCTATCGTCAATATACTGTCGAATAATTGCGACTCCTTCGTCTACATTTCGACCCATTGCCCGTGTCCAAGTTGATGGAATAAATGGCGCCATTCCAAAAGAGTCATACCATTGAAAACCATCACTCAGGGCAATTCCCCAATCTAATGGCTCGGCCATAACGCCTGCAATAGTTTCATAAAGACCATTAGCTTCTGATACACCACCGTCAAAATGACCCGTTTCAACAAAGTTATTTATTGCTTTTCGGCCTGCATCATCATTGAGCAGCATGTGACTATCAACTGCTCCACCTCGACCAGCGGTAAAGACTTTTTGACTGCTATGCCCGGATGGATCAACCAAGTTAATTGGGTTATTATGGACGTAACTGTACCTATTCCACGACTGTGGATTGGCAGGTTCTGGCACAATTGTGTCAGGCGTCAGGAAGCGGTTCGTCGTTGTTGCCCTTATCTTAACCAAACTTGACATAATCAGGCTGGTTTTTCCCTTTTAAAGAGCAAAAAAATCTCCTGAGAGTAAAATGTTTATCGCCAAACAAA
>JBCCSO010000173.1:0-8491 GCA_039199965.1 Chloroflexota bacterium
ATTTCCATATGTCATGGTCAACAAACCAATAGCATCTAATGACTCTGCTGAAAAAAGACCTGACAGGTTTCTATGACCGTTGTTTCCTGCGCTGAGAGGCAGATTTTTAAACCTGTCAGGTCTCGAAAACACCTTTTTTCAGTGAACTCATCTGATCCTATGAAAATTAAAAGATGAATGCTCTAACTAAACTCCAAGAAAACTCTCTATCTTTACTTGGTGCCCTGTTCCTTGTCTTCTTGGCAACAATCGGCATCCTGCAAGCGGACCTGACAGACGGCATGGACGTCTTAGCATGGATCGTTCCGATCAGCTTTGCGTTTGGTACACTGCTAGCGTTATCCGTGTTCACCAGACGGACGTCGATTCTTTTTTCGCTTGTCTACGGTGCGTTCTTCAGTTTTTTCATCATTGGCATTTACCACACCCCCGAAATTGATGGATGGCGCGAGCGTATTGTTTACTTGATTAATTTGCAGGCAGACTGGATCGGAAAGCTGTTTAATGGGGGGACAAGCCGTGAGCCGCTCATCTTCATTATGCACACGTCGGCTGTCTTTTGGATATTAGGCCACGCGGCCGCGTGGTGGACAGCTCGTGAACCACGCATCTGGCGCGTGATTATTCCTCCCGGGCTGGTCCTACTCAGCGTCGTTTACTACTATTTCGGCCCGCGGCCGCTGTGGCTCTGGCTAGCCACCTACGTCATTGCGAGCTTTCTCTACATCGCTTTTACCCATCTAAAGGATCGGCAGTCAGAGTGGAACATCAACCGTGTTTTTTATGAGCGCACCATCGGACTCAATATTTTTGCGGCCGGATTCGCTCTAGCTTTCGCTACGATGGTGGTTGCATGGCAAGTTCCTACCCTAGAAGCCAGCTCGTCTGTGACCACAGCACTTGATAACACCACCCCTATGTGGCAGCGGTTCCAAAATACTTGGACTCGCCTTTTTTCATCTTTGCGCACCTACTCCGCACCCACAAGCGACACCTTTTCAGATAATTTAACGCTAGGCGGTGCTCGCAACGTTGGTGAATCACTTGTGATGGACATCTTCGTCGAGGAGGAACTTCCATACGCCTACTGGCACGCCATCAGCTACGAGACCTACGAGGATGGCTTGTGGAATGCTCCGGCCGGAACCGCCAGCGAGCGCATTCCAGATGACGGTACGTTTGAGGTGCCCAACTATCGCGGCCGTAATGTCATCACCCAAACGGTGCGCAACTACTTGCCCAGCGCGGGGCAGATTTACGGCATGCCCGACATTATCGGCTCTGACCGCCAGATGTTTGTGACATCAGCTACTCGTCCAGACGGCGTTGAGCAGATCAGCATGGTCCAATCAAAGTACGTTCTACAGCAGGGTGAAGTGTATAACTCTGCTTCCAGAATGAGCGTTGCCACGCAAAATCAGCTGCGTGAGGCTAGTCTAAACTACCCAGAATGGGCAGACAGCTACGTCGCTCTACCAGACACAGTCACAGAGCGTACTCGCGACTTGGCAGAAGAGTTGGCGGCCAGTGAAGATAACCCATACGACACTGCGATTGCTATCCAAAACTATTTGCGCGAACACATCACCTATAATGACCAGATCGATGCACCTCCAGACGGTGTAGACCCAGTTGACTATGTGCTGTTTGATGACCCAGAAGGGTATTGTAATTACTACTCTTCCGCTATGGTTGTCATGCTGCGTCATTTGGGCATTCCGTCTCGGCCGGCTTCTGGGTTCGCGGCCGGTGAGTTTATAGAAGATGCCGGTCTTTATCGGGTAAGGATGGCAGATGCCCATACGTGGGTTGAAGCTTATTTCCCGAACTACGGCTGGATTCAATTTGAACCTACCGCCTCAATTGCGGTTCCAGCCCGACCAGTTGGCGATGAGAGTGAAAATAATCTAAATGATAGACCACCCGCTGTTGGTGATGACAACCCGCTTTTGCTGGAAGAAGAGCTATTTCCGGGGGGACCCGGATTCGATGAACCGTTTCCCGAGCCGGAATCAGCAACTGTCGATCTAAGCGAATATCTCACGATCCCGATCTTTGCTTCGGTTGGCCTCATTCTACTCGCCGGTGTAGCTAGTGGGTACACGACTCTCCATAATAGAAAAGTCGAATCAGACCTCAGAGAAAGCTATCATCAGTTGGGTCAATGGGGTGATCGATTAGGTGGCGACATTACACCGGCCCAAACACCTACAGAGCGCGCTACGGCTTTAACCAGCGTGCTGCCCACAGGAGAAAAACCGATCAAGAAGCTAACAGATCAATTTGCGGTCAGCCGCTACAGCCGTGAGCAAGAGGCAGATCCAGATTTTAAGCCGCAGGAAGAATGGAAAACACTGCGGCCGATGTTAAATAAAACTTGGGTCAGCTACAAACTGAAACAGTTTAGGCAATGGCGCAGCAGGTTCTTTTAGACCTCAAATACCTCTAATTTCTACAAATCAATTCCGAGCGTATAATCCTCCACAGGTAAATTCTGTGGGGGATTTTTTAAAGAGAATTATGTCGAGAAATTTAAGATGGGTTATTGGATTAGGCTGCCTGCTCCCGCTCTGCTGCACACTTTTAGTAGGCACAATCAGCGGCGTTGTTTTTAGTGTCATTCGAAACTCAGATGTGGCCTCCCAAGCCATAGAAATCATCCAAGAAGACCCGCGGGTACGAGATCAACTAGGTGAACCTGTTAATATCGGATGGTTCTTAACAGGCAGTATTGAAGTGAGCGGTAATTCTGGCTCAGCAAATCTAGTTATTCCAGTTTCAGGACCTAGAGCTTCTGGTTCAGTCTCAGTTGATGCAACTTTGTCAGGAGACGAATGGCGGTATGACTCAATGCGCTTTTCGTTGGATGGTGAAGAAGACTTCGTTGATATAGCCAAGCGGTAAAGAGCCCTCAATCAGAAGCGGCACAAGATGGTCATTTATTTGAGACTTGGATTTGTCTATCATGGCGTGATAGAAGTTTCAGCAAGACAGACCACGGTAGGCTACATCAAAGGTTTCCCCATCTATTCATCCTTGACGTAGCTTTTAGTGCTTGTCCCCTGTTAGCTTCCTAGCAATATCTGTTTGGTCAAACACTAGTATTTATTCCACATTTTTACGCTTAATGCCTTTTGCCTAACCCAAGCTAAATCCACACAATATGCACCGCACTTTAAGCGTTAATTTAATGCTGCGAAACACTTGCCAAAACTAACAAATCCCCTAGGTTGACCTAAACTAGTCTGCCACAACGGCCTCAGACTTCTTTTCCTGCCTGTTCACGAAGATCACGTACATAACGGCCAGTAGGATTGCAAAACTAAACCATTGCAGGGCATAGCTGAAGTGGTTACCCTCGTCCAATGAAAGGTCGGCTTTGGGCAGATAGGGCAGCATAGAGTCAACAATTTCCTCAGTTTCAGGCAGCACGTAAACCGGCATCACTTCGTAAGATAATGCCGCATCTACTGCCCCCACATCAATGCGAAATATGCGATTGCCATCTTCAATTTGAGTTACGCGGTCACCGCTTAATGTCTGACTGCCTTGGAATCGGCCGATCACTTCCACAGTACCAAGCTCGTCAAACTGGGCAAAATCACTTTCAGCTTCTGGCACCCACCCACGATTTACTAGAACAGCGTGTTCAGAGCCTTCGAGAAGCATGGGAGTCAGCAAGTAGCGGCCGGGCTGATTTTCAAAAATCTGGGCTTCAATGTAGAACTGATTAGCAAAATCATATGCCCCAACCGCTTTTATCCTGCGGTTGTTCATCTCTTCAAACGGTAAGCCATTGATATCACCGTTTAAATCAAGAGGGTCTGCGTTCATCTCAGCCAGCTTTTCAGCATTAAGCCCCCTACGCCATTCAAGGCGATCAAGTTGCCACACACCCAAACGAACTAAGAATAGCATACCCAAAATCACTGCAATAGAAGCCCAACGCCAACGTCGAGAGATAAATGTTCCAAATGTCATGCTACCTCTTCCTCCTTGTCATCCTGCCGCAGTTGGAAAATAAACCATCCTACGGCAACAATCAGCACGGCTATGCCAGAGTAACGGAACCAGTTGATTTCAACGGTTCCCCGCGCGGCGTCAAAGGAAAAGTCGGCCGTGCCTGAACGGTCACCAGACTCGACCCTGATCACACCTTCATATCCGCCTTCATCAATCAGCTCAAAATAAGTTTCATAGAATAATTTATTCGTTGCCTCTTCATGATCCGGCTTTAAAACGATGGGATCACCACCATCTATGGGCTTCAATATCATTTCAATTTCAGCATCCAGCACAGGGGTATTTGCGCGCACAAAGCTGTTCTCACTTTCATTCGTCGTAGATTCAGCCACAAACGCGATAAAGTTTGCTTCCCCTGTTTCAAGCGGAACGGGGAGTGTCCAGACAGATAAACGAAAGTCTCCGGCTTCAACATCTACAAGCCGAGGCTCTCCCCCTCTGTGTGCTGAGGCATCAGGCGTTTGCAGAACTAGCAGCAAGCCAAGTGTAAATAGCAGCGTTTGAAGTATTTTTTCAGATTGACGTGTCATACAGCATCTGGCAGGCTTGGCTTTTGGCTATTCTCCCGCATCCATTTTTCCTTTTTGCGGCGTGATGTTCTCTCTTGTTCTTGCAGCCAGCGGCCGATAAGAATCAGTGCCCCAACAAAGAACATCATACTACCGGGCACCCACATAATAATCCCACCAATGATCTGATCGTTTATAGGCGCCATGTAAAACGGTTCAATCGCAGGGGGTGCGGTCAGGTAATAAGTGTAAATAACCGTGGTTGAGAAGGAGATAACGACGCCCGGCAAGAATGTCGAAGGAATACCTCCAAATAAGAACAGAATTCGCCGTGAGCGGGGCATGCGTGGCTGAATACGGGGTCCAGAACCGGTTGCATGCCACCAATAAATGATCGAAGAATAAAAGAAAGAGATGTGTTCAAAGTCATGCCAAAATTCACTGCGGAGTGCGAGGTTGTACAGATTTGGATCATGCCATCCCCAAAGCAGGACAAGCATGAGCACATAACTCACAAGCGGGCTTGTCACTTTCCGCAAAATATTTCGGTAAGGTGAATTTCGGTGTAGTATCTTTGAGAAACCGCGAATGACCGCCTTTCTGATCCCCCACGAGTCGGGAAATCCCCACAGAATAATCGGCACAGGATCAACTAGCATAATCAGCGGTCCGGCGATCATGGTGATCATTAAATGCTGAATCATATGGAAATAAAATAGAGATGCTCCCAGAATGTCAATAAAAGACATGAGGGCCGCTGCTAGGGTGAACAGCGCAAATAAGTAGGCAACTAGCTTCCAAATTGGCACAAACGCTTTGCTCTTAGATCGGCGGCGCAAACGGAACCAGCCAACTGTGTATAGGGTGCCAAATGTCAGAATAACAAAAACAAAAAAAGGCTGTAACTCATATGAGAGTAACAGCCTTACAACACTTTCATCCATATCGATTGGGATGATAGATGGTTGTGATCAGATAGTGATTAACACTTACACAACATCTAAAAGCAGCATTCCCTAGCCTAATGACCGGGAATGTGTATCGCAGTACCGATCAGGTAAATTCCGGGATAGAAGAAGATCCAAACAAGATCAACGTAATGCCAGTAAATAGCGCACGCTTCAACACCCCAGTGGTCTTCACGTGTGTAGCGGCCAAGGTACCCATTCCACCAAACAACAGCTACGAATATTAAGCCGGTTACCACATGGATCGCATGCATTCCTGTCATAGCGAAAAATATCGCTCCAAATGCCCCGTCTGTGGGCAAGATGTGCGGATGCTCAAGAGCCAATCCCCACTCATAGAAGATTACGCCCAGCAAGAAGACAGTACCCAGCACGAAAGTGCCGCCCATAGACACATGGAACGTGCTCCAATCCTCATTAGCCGAAGCGACTTCTGCACGATTCATGAACCATGAAGAAACGAGCAGAACACACGTGAAGAGAAGAGCTGGACCTTGCTCTAATTCAGGTCGAATAACACCGATATCTGGGTCACGCCAAAGGTAAAAGCGACCAGCAAACAACGCCATGAAGAGAAACACTTCAGAGAAGCAGAAGAGCCATAAACCAAATCGGTTCATAACGATCTGCTCTTGGCGAGTCGGCTCCATAGGGTTATGAATTTCGTGATGATCGTCGTGACCATGTAATGCAGTAGCCATTAGTGGTGATCTCCTCCACGCCAGAGTTTAGTGACGCCCATGAATACGTTCATAACAAGCGCGGCTTTAGCTACCGCTAACAAAATAAGCAGTACGGTTGATGGATTTTCAACAAAGTCTTCAGATCCAGCAACAAATTCAACAGCTGTTAAAACACCCAGCGCAATGAATGTCATGAAACCACGACGGTAAATGCCTTCGGGGGTTTCAAACTTTTCATTTGGGCTTTCAGTATGGGAATGATCTGCCATAGCGTTTTATTCCGTAAAACTAAAGAAAGATGGATGCTGGTTAAACATCCATCGTCTTTCATTTTCAATTAGTCTCCAGATGGAGCAGGTGCAACTGCAAAGGTTGAACCATCTAAACCATAGTCGTATGGCTCGCCCACAACTTCGATTGGAGCCAAATAGTTGAACTCAGGCAGTGGTGATGGAGCCAAGAATTCTGGTGAGCGTGATTCCCACGGATTTTCTGGTGCTAGTTCAGTGCTACGGGCACTTGAGAACAGGTTATAGATCATAATCAAGACTGACCAGCCAATTGCCAATGTAGCGACAGTGATAAGAGCCTGTTCAACTTGAATACCCAAGTCTGGGCCATAATCGGCGATACGACGACGCATGCCCAAAACACCCACACGCATTTGCAGCAGCGACATCACCCAAAAGCCGGGAACCATAATCCAAAAGTGAATCTTACCTAGTAGCTCATCATACATTTTACCGGTGATTTTCGGATACCAGTAGTAGATGGCTGCAAAGAATGGGAAGACAAAGCCGCCAAAGATGGTTGCATGGAAGTGACCTACAACGAAATAGGTGTCATGCAAATGCATATCGGTTGCAATTGTTCCTAGAATCGGACCGGACAGCCCACCCAATAGGAAGACGGATATCGCCCCAAGTACAAACAGCATGGGTGTGGGGAATCTCATTTTGCCTTCCCAAATTGTTGCGATCCAGCTAAAGAATTTAACTCCAGTGGGAACTGCAACCAAAAGGGTTGAAATCATAAATGGAATTTTCCAAGTGGGTGGCATGGATGAGGTTAACATGTGATGTGCCCAGACGAGCATACCAACCAGCGCGATACCAATTGATGATAGAGCAATCCATTTGTAGCCAAATAATGGTTTACGTGTGAACACCGGCAGCAACTCTGAAATAATACCAAGTCCGGGAAGAACCCAAACATAGACGGCCGGATGTGAGTAAAACCAGAAAATATGCTGAAATAGAATTGGGTCACCAGCGGGCACACCGGCCGCCAGCAATTCTGGATCAAGAACCGGCGTGAAAAAGTTCATTCCAAGCGTACGCTGTGCAACAACCATCGTGAGGGCCACGCCAACAGTCTGCGTCGTTGTCGCTTGTAAAATTGATGCGGCCAAAGCTGCCCAAACAAAGATCGGCATGCGGAAGTAGCTCATGCCTTTAGCACGCATGTAAACGGCCGTAACCACCATGTTCAGACCTGACGCAATGGAAGAGAAACCGTTCAGATAAAATCCTAGAAGGAATAGCTGAACACCAATCATGGTGGTCGTGGTTGAGTGGGTTGGATATCCAACCCAACCGGTATCCCAACCTCCAAGGAAAATACCTGCAATCAAAATCACGGCAGACGGTACACCCACCCAATAGCTAAAAGCATTCAGGCGCGGGAACGACATGTCAGACGCACCAATGAGGACAGGACCAAGATAGTTAGTCATCGCACCGACACCGGCAAAGATCGCAGCGATCATTATGATGCCGTGCGCACTGAACAGTGAATTATAGGTATCACCAGTCAGAAACTGCAGACCGGGCATGGCCAACTCTAGGCGGAATAAAATCGCCAGAAGACCGCCAACAAGTAGGATGAAGATGCTGTTCAGACCATATTGGATACCGATCACTTTGTGATTTACATCAATATTGATGTAACGAGTCCAGCCCGGCCGACCCTGTGCACCATGTGCTAGGTGAGGGCGCTGACCGCCCATCATCTTCAGCCAATCTGTAACAACGCCACACGCAATTAGGAACCCAAACAGGCCAATGAGTGTAGCCAGTACGACAGACGGTTCGTCGAGAGGTGCTTGAGCCCACGTCATGTCACGGCCGGGCACACTCCAATTTGGGTTGCCTAAGCGAAAGCTACGGATAAGGGCGTAGCTAACTACAGAGGTCAGGATTTGACCAACTAAGCCTTTGAAAAGTGCAGATGTTAAAAAATAATACATGTTATTTCTCCAAACTTACCTTTGGGTCAAATTACTCTTCAGCGTCTTCCTCTGCTGGTG
>JBCCSO010000174.1:0-8491 GCA_039199965.1 Chloroflexota bacterium
ATGCAAACTTGCGTTTACGTTTTAAAACTGGGTTTGAAGCCAGTGAAGTGTTTAAACCTGTTAATTTTGGTTTGTACTATTCTTTGGAATTGACAGTCACTTAAATCTGAATAACTTAGTTATCCAGACCTCCTTCCTGTCATTCTTTAACTGTTAACGTGCTTTTTTTGAGTTACTGCTCATGATGGTCAGAGACTGAAAAACTGAGCCCCTGCATGTGAGCGGCTCATCAGTATATCCACATCCCTTATCTTGTCAAGAGGATGGAAATTTTCTGACTCCGTTTTATCTCTAAACTTTTGATTATGTTAGTAACTTTTCCCGTGTCCCGCTCCCTGCTTGAACAACGGATCAGAAGTATACATTTCGGTCACGACAGAGTCAATGGCTTTTATGTATGATTTTCTTCAAAAACCCGTTATTTTTAGTTTCGAATTGGTTCACGAACGATGGATGGAAGGTAGATCCGATCAATCGTGCATTCTGGGGCTCTATCGGCCGGTTGCGTGCCTTGGGCGGGTGTATCATCCGTCAAAAATATGATGTTATCGAGTTGAAACGAAAAATTGTCTTCTGTAAGTTTATTGTCAGAAAGCTCCCGAATCACAAATCCCACGACATTTTCGGGGATGTTCTCCGTCATCACATAGTTGCCCGCACAGAAATTGTAATTGATCGAGGTTGCTTCGATCGTTGAAAATGTATCGTTTCCTGTTTGCTCAATCCATAGAAATGTAATTTGAGTGAAAGGGCTTGATTCCAAAACATCAAATGACAAAGCAACGACGTTGGGGATATGAGAGGAATTCGAGGAAAAATTAACTTCGTCATAATCGTTTCGAAAATTGACAATAATTTTTCCATCCAAGACATAAAGGTTGTCATTTCGGGAAGTAACTTCCGAAAATATAGGGTTGAAGTCCGTTGTAAAAATCTCTTGAATGACGAAGTTACTTGGAACGGATGTAGGTTCTGTAGTGGGCGTAGGAGATGGAGTCGGAGTTGATTCAGGTGTAGATGTTGCCTCCGCCGCAGGTGAAGTTGACAAGCCAAGGTTAACTGCAGCAGTAGGCAAAGAAATTTTCTCTGAATAGCCGTTGGGGAAGAAGTCATTGTCAACAGCATCATTTGAGCCTGCATTAATTGCAGTTACATACAATCCAGAAATGGATGGTGAACTAAAATCAACCTGTACAAGATAACAGTAGTTACTATTTAAGTCTGTGAAACTGTAGCTACCATTAGATGAGGTTTCTGTTGCTCCTCCAAAATCACTGGAAGTATTAATATCGCCATCACAGTCTGCGTCATTCCAGTAGACCATTCTTATGCTTTCAATTCCTGGTTCATTGTCGTCTAGGCCATTGCTGTTTTGATCACGAAAAACGCGCCCTTCGATTTTTGTTGGATCGCCGTTCGGTTCTGGTGTTGATGAATTGGCTGATATCAATCCCAAATTAAATGTGTTTGCTGGTAGAGAGACAAAATCTGAGAAGCCATTGTCATAAAAATCACTGTCGCGATTATCAGGCCCCTTATCTTTTTCGGTAATGTTGCCCCCTTGCAGGGTGTCTAGATCAATTTGTAGCTGATAACACTGATTTGGATCTAAGCCGTCAAATGTGTAGCTACCTGAATCAGATGATAGGGTTGCAAATCCATAGTCTGTGCTGAAATCGATTGAACTGTCGCAGTTGGCATCGTTCCAGTAAACGACTCGAACATTAGGGATACCAACTTCGTAATCATCTACGCCGTTTCTGTTGGCATCATTAAATACGCGGCCATGTATTTGACGTGGCCCCGGAACTGCATCTGGGATGGTTAAAGGATCTTGCTGGCAATTGCCAACAGTAGATGAACATTCTAAATAGAATTGGGCAAACTCTTTAGTGTACTGATAAGAAAATATCTCTTCGGCCGTGGCGATCCAAACTTCATCGTATTGACTGTTTGGACCGTACGTATTGATCAAATAAGGAATGGCTTGAGAGAAGACGTTGTGATTGTCCTGATGGGAAATAGTGTTGTACCAGTGGGTAATTGGACCATTTTCTGAAGAGTTGTTGTGGAGCCAATCAAACATTGCTTTAGTGAATGTTAGGCTTTGTGCATCGTCAGAACTGTCGTTCATGGCACCTTCAATGCGGATATCTCTGACAACCGGTTGTGAGAAGGGAAAACCGCCTTCGAGTGGGATTCGATTGGTGGCACCTGCGTAATCACTTGGAACGGTGTAGTCGATTTGGCCACCTTCATTCATGATGATGTCCGTTTCACCGTTTTGAATTCTCGCTTGGATAATGCCGTTGTAATCATGTGAACATGGCTCTGCGAATGAGTTAATTATATAGTCCGGTCGATTTGATGGGGCGATGACTTTGTTTTTCAGCTTTGGATCAAGGTTCAAAATATCCTGCCACATTTCTGCTTCTGTTGGGCCATCCCACGTACAAAGATGATTTTCTGTGTGGTTTCCAATTGCCCAGCCATCATTTAAAAGCTGACGAATTTTGACGCCGTCGATCATCCAGCAGTCATAGATAAAACTGTCATCAGAATTGTCTTCGTTGCATTCTAGATATGGGTTGGGTGGATTGGGCTGATCTAAATCATCTTCAATTACACTGCCAATACCAGAGCCATAATCATTTAGGTACAGGGTTGCCGTGACTCCATTTTGCTCAAACTCGTAAATCGCTTTCAAAAATCCAGCGTTGTCATCAAATCCGTGTGACCATGCCCAAAGCTTATTGTCTCTCAATGGGGCAATCGTCAGCTCGCCAACGTTGGCTGGTGAGCCGGTAAAATCACTAAGCTCAATTGAAAATGAGGTGGCGTCCGTCGTAAAGTTCACAGTTCCGGCTGAAGAATTATAGGTGGAAGGAATTGTTGCATTTCCACTTTTGACTTCAACTGATGCAACTGACCCTACATAAACGTTTAACGTAAGATCGTAATAGTTCATCTTCGGCAAAGCTGATCGATCAACTGAATAGTTGAGTATGTGATCTTCTGCTTCCGCTTCACTGGGTGATGAACCTTCTGTTTGGGTGAAGCTTGAAATGGCAATTACGCTCAATACAATCACTAAGAGTGAGGTGATTAGGTAGAAATGGCTGCGAGTTGAGTTTGATTTTTGCACGATTTTCAATTGATGAGTCGTAGATTTTTTTATTATGTTAGTTTAGATGAGTAAACCATCGATTAGGTTAACTGATTGACACTAAATAGACTCTTTCATTTTAAAGCAATCTGCCAGTCGCTCATTTAAGATTAAAGAAAACAAAAAAAGCGGCCGCAGAATAAACTACGGCCGCTTTGGATAATTGTACTTTTGTTTCGACTAGACGAGTGCGTCTTCTACAGGGGGCTCTACATTAAGATCAGCTTTGCCACCTAACTTGGTAAAAGTTAAGCCATCTTCACTTACGTCAACCAAAACATGGTCACCAGACTCATACTCACCGCGAAGCAAGCTGACTGAAAGCGGACTTTCAATGTAGCGTTGGAGTGCGCGACGGAGCGGCCGAGCACCAAAGTCTTTGTCATACCCTTGATCTGCCAACCATTCTTTCGCACCTTGGGTGAGCTCAATGTTTAAACCACCATGTTCTTCAAGGCGCTTGCCGATATCCTGCATTTGTAGGTCAACAATTTCAACGACTTCTTCCTGGCTCAAGTGCTCGAAGGTGATGATTTCATCAATCCGGTTGATGAACTCTGGGCGGAAAGTTTTCTTTAACGCGTCTTCAATCCGTTTTTCATCGTCGTTTGCGTTGCTTGCCAAACCTGAGAAGCCTAGTGCGCCCGCTTTCTTGACAAACGATGTGCCAACATTGCTGGTCATAATAATGATGGTGTTACGAAAATTTATTTCGCGACCCTGACCGTCAGTTAAGCGGCCGTCATCTAGCAGCTGGAGCATGCTGTTCCAGACTTCTGGATGGGCCTTTTCGATTTCATCGAATAGGACGACGCTGTATGGCCGACGACGAACCTGCTCTGTGAGCTGACCACCTTCTTCGTAGCCTACGTAACCTGGAGGGGCACCAAACAAGCGGCTGACCGTGTGCTGTTCGCGATATTCACTCATGTCCACACGGATGAGCGCATCTTCATCGCCAAACATAAATTCAGCCAATGCTTTTGCCAGTTCGGTTTTACCTACACCAGACGAGCCAAGGAACATGAAAGCTCCTATCGGCCGGCGTGGGTTTGCCAACCCTGAGCGGCTGCGCCGGATGGCGTCTGCTAAGGCCGCAATCGCTTTCTTCTGACCAACGATACGCTCTGCGATGCGCTGTTCCATGTTTAGCAGCTTGTCCGCTTCAGTTTCGAGCATGCTGTTGACCGGAATTCCGGTCCAAGAAGCGATGACATCCGCAATTTCGTCAGTATCTACCACTTCATCAATTTTGTTTTCTGCGCGCCATTTGTCACGTGCTTCAGTGAACTCGCTTTCCAATTGAATGCGTTCAGTGCGCATGAGGGCTGCACGTTCGTAGTCACGGGCGGTGCTGGCTGCTTCTTCTTCCAAAGCGAGCTGATCAATCTGAATTTTCTTTTCTTTGATTTCGTCTGGAAGCGTGTACAAAGCAACGCGCAGCTTGGCGGCCGCTTCATCCATCAGGTCAATTGCTTTGTCTGGCAACTTGCGGGATGTTACATAGCGGTGTGACAAACGGACAGCCTGTTCAAGGGCTTCGTCTGAATAGCTGACCTTGTGATGTGTTTCATAACGATCGCGCAGACCGTGCAGCATCAGGATCGTGTCTTCAACCGATGGCTCGTCTACAAATACGGGAGCAAAGCGACGCTCAAGTGCGCTGTCTTTTTCAATGTACTGACGATACTCATCAAGGGTGGTGGCACCAACCGTTTGCAACTCACCACGGGCCAAGGCTGGCTTAAGCATGTTGCTGGCATCCATTGCACCTTGGGCCGCACCAGCACCTACAACAGTGTGCAGCTCATCGATGAAGAGAATAATTTCACCGTTTGAGTTTTGTACTTCTTCGATTGAAGCTTTGAGTCGTTCCTCAAATTCACCACGAAAGCGGCTGCCCGCAATCATCGAGCCAAGGTCGAGTGAAATAACGGTGCGATTTAGAAGGTTTTCGGGGACATCGTTATCAACGATTTTTTGCGCTAAGCCTTCAACGATGGCGGTTTTACCAACACCTGCTTCACCAATGAGGACCGGATTGTTTTTGGTCCGGCGGCTGAGTACGGTGATGACGCGTAAAATCTCGTCGTTCCGGCCGATGACCGGGTCAAGCCGACCGTCTTTGGCCAGTTGGGTCAAATCGCGGCCGTATTTTTCAAGCGTTTTGTAGCGTGACTCTGCGTTGCGATCTTTGATCGGTTTGCCACCGCGAATGTCTTGGATCGCTTCGTTTACGCCGGTCACGTTGATGCCAAATTCCTGCAAGATTCGGGCGGCCGGCGTGTTGCGCTCGCTAAGGATAGCTAGAAATATGTGTTCGGTTGAGATGAACTCATCCTTTAGTTTGTTGGCTTCACTCTGTGCTAGCTCCAGAACGGTACGAATGCGGGGGGTGTAGAAAATTTGGCCCACACCGCCGCCGTACACATTTACCTTGGGAGCTTTTTTGAGCGTTTCATCGACGCGTTCTGACATGGCAGCCACATCTACTTTTAAGTAGTTGAGGATGTGGGCAACGGCGCCGTCATTCTGTTCAAGCAGGGCCATGAACAAGTGCTCTGTGTCAACTTGGCTATGGCTGTACCGCTGAACGATCTGATAGGCGCGTGCGGCTGCATCCTGTGCTCGTTCTGTAAATTTATCAAATCTCATTTGGTTTATTTGGGTGAAAAAATAGTTTTCTTGGGCAACCTGCTTCTAATGAATGACCGTTGTTACCCATTTTAATCGAAAAATAGTCCTTTTTGGACCACCTTTAACTATAGGGGGCTTCGATTGGAAAGTTGTAAGATTCTAACACATTTAGCACTGTTGCTAATAGAGTGCTAACTTGGTCCTTAAGTACTATTTGCGCCCTAAATTTTGTTTCACGAATGCTGATTTGTCAGCTTTTAGCTGGCCCAATACAATCCGATCATCTTATTTCAAAATCGGGGGCCAAGTGAGGAAAAATGTCAGACTTGCAATCACTATTTGAAACGGCCGTAGCTGAAAGCAAAAATCTAGGAAGCCGACCGGACAATGATACACTGCTCAAAATTTATTCGCTGTATAAACAGGGCACATCTGGAGATGTTTCTGGCAAACGGCCGGGAATGTTTGATATGGTTGGCCGAGCTAAATACGACGCTTGGTCTAAACTGCAGGGTACAGGTCAGGAAGACGCAATGCAACAGTACGTTGATTTGATCAACTCTTTGAAAGGCTAGGGGATAAAAGGGAAAGGATAAAACTGGTCGGCCGCGCAGACTAATCGTTTGTTTCCTGCGCTTCAAATGCAGAGGCGACATCTTTGCACGGGGCAATCCACACATCTGAATAGTCACGCGCAAAGTGAACGAATTCACGCAGCGTGGCTAAGCGGATCGGCCGACCGGTAATTTGGGGGTGCATCACAATGGTGACTGCGCCGCCCCACTCGTACAGCTCTGCAAATGAATCTTTCCAGATCGAAAGGACAGCGTCTTTAGTGTAAAGTGGCTTGGCTTCGCGCATGCTGACGCTTCCGAAGGCCCAATCATCTAGTTCGGGATGTTCTGGCAGTTCAACCGGCCCCGGCTTGCCGTCTGACAGAGTATGTCGATAGGGCAGGTAATGGTCTTTGAATGAACTGTTGTAGAGAAACCCGCGATCTTTTAAAAGCCTGAGCGATAGGTCAGAAGAAACGCCATCTGGTGCGCGATAGCCCACCGGCCGAATCCCCGCTACCTTGTCGAGTGCGGCTAGCCCCATGTCCAATTGCCGCTCAACCATATCCGGGTCGATGGGGTCCGGCGCATCGTGAGTGTAGCCGTGATGGCCGATCTCATGACCGCCTTTTAGGATAGCTTCAACCAGATGTGGATACTGTTCGGCAGTCCAGCCGGGTACAAAAAAGGTTCCGATCATTTCTTCTTGAGCCAGCAGTTCTAATATTTTGGGCACACCCACATTGGCTCCATACTTCCCTAATGACAAAACACCGGGCAGTTCATGGTGTCTGGGGTTGTTTGCCAACCAAAGGGATTCAGCATCAAAATCAAAGGTAAGTGATAAGGAACATTTTTTTGAATTGGGCCATTTCATAAGCCAAGTTTAACTTAATTTCTCTAGCAGTGTGTGGCACTCCTCACAGAATCTGTCCGATACGCCACTAGTTATTGGGGAGTGCCACGCACTCATTTACAAACAATATGACTAACATCAAACTGCCATCTTTTTCTCAAACTGTTTTGCCTGAATGGATTGATCACAACGGACACATGAACGTTGCGTTCTACGTTTTGGCTTTCGACTACGCTACGGATGAATTTTATGAAGGGCTGAACATAGGACTAACCCATCAAGAAACCGGCTTCTCCGTTTTTACGCTTGGCATGAACGTTGATTATTTGCAGGAGCTTTTTGAAGGAGACCCGATTCGAGTTGAGACGGTGCTTGTCGATTGTGACCATAAACGGGTGCACTACATCCACCTGATGTATCACGCTGAGAAGGGGTTCTTGGCCGCTACGAACGAATGCTTGGGGATGCATGTGGGGTATGAGAGCCGGAAAAGCGAACCGTTTCCACAGGTTGTGCAGGACGGAATGTCTGAGATGCTAAAGGCGCACCAAACGCTTGAGCTTCCACCGCAAGTCGGCCGGAAATTAGGCATCCGCCGAAAATAAAATCATCATTCCACCGATCAGGCTGATTTTCAATGGGGGTACATGAGCGGAAGCAAAGATTTAGGACTTTCGCTCAACATGTGTTTAGTAACTTTGAGAGCGCACTTCGACAGGCTCAGTGCTCTTTGTAGGCGAAAGTCTTAAGATTAAAACCAACCCAGCCTTAAAGGAGCTTGTCTGCCAACCGCATCGTGGCTATATTTCGCCTACCTACCCTGCGCCCATAAATCCCTGAAGGCATCTTTATGAATAAAAAACCGATATTTTTAACGATTTGTTTGCTGACCTTACTTTTCTTTTCAGGCTGTGAATCTGAACCAGTTGAGGTGATTGTTACCCGCGAGGTTGAAGTTGAAACAGTGGTTGAGGTGGAGGTTACACGAGAAGTAGAGGTTGAGGTTGAAGTGCCGCAGGTGGTCATTGTGACCCCGGCCGGAAACGTGGAGTCTGCAGAGGCCAGTGATCCCTATCCTGCCAGCGTACCGGAACCCACGGCCGATACACCGCGTGAGCAGAGCGGCCCCACCACATTGAGAATGGCGCATGAACTCATTTGGGGGGGCAACGAAACGCTTGATCCCTATGCTCCCACTCGTTTTGATGCATACGCGCGGCTGGCATACGAGCGCTTGGTTAGGGTAGACGGCAACGGAGAACTTGTGCCGGTCTTGGC
>JBCCSO010000175.1:0-8449 GCA_039199965.1 Chloroflexota bacterium
CCCGCCACGTCCGCGCTTGGTCAAGCGTCAATGGACGAATAACGTTACCGATGGTGAGAACGGTTTTCTGCATTAGGGCGATGTGCCGCGCTCGTATTGTTTCAATTGTTGTCATAAAAGTCAGGGGCCGCAGGCGTTGACTACGACCCCAGTAAACGTTAGCTCAAGTTTGAGAATGCAGCCCGGCCGGCATAAACTGCCGTATCTTCCAGCTCATCTTCAATACGAAGCAGTTGATTGTATTTTGCAACGCGGTCACTGCGGGCGGGAGCACCCGTTTTGATTTGCCCAGCGTTCATGCCTACCGCCAAGTCAGCAATAGTATTGTCTTCTGTTTCACCTGAACGATGGGACACGACGGCCGTCCATTTGTGGGACTGAACCAGTTGAACCGCCTGAATCGATTCGGTAAGGGTACCAATCTGGTTAACTTTACACAGCAAGCTGTTGCATGCTTTCTTCTCTAAAGCGGTCTTGATGCGGGGCACCGCAGTAACGAGCAGGTCATCGCCCACAATTTGCACCTTGTCCCCCACGCGCTCCATGAGTGAAACCCAAGAATCCCAGTCGTCTTCGTGCAAACCATCTTCGATAGAAATAATCGGATACTTCTCGCACCAGTCTGCCAAGAAATCAACCATTTCAGGGCCTGACAAAACTTTGTTTTCTGTTTTAAGATGATATTTGCCATCTTCATAAAATTCGGAGGCGGCCGCGTCCATCGCCAGCATAATCTGCTCGCCCGGTTTGTAACCGGACATTTCAACCGCTTCAAGGATCAGGTCAAACGCTTCGGAGTTTGCAGATACTTTTGGCGCAAATCCACCTTCATCACCAGTCGTCGTCCGATACCCTTTGCTATGCAACAATTTTTTCAGATTGTGATAAATCTCAACACCCCAGCGTACACCCTCAGCAAATGTGTCTGCGCCAACAGGCATGACCATAAACTCTTGAAGGTCGGTTGCTCCGGCCGCGTGTTTACCCCCGTTCATAATGTTCATCATAGGAACCGGCAAAACACAGGCGTTGGCACCGCCCAAATAGCGATAAAGTGGGAGATCGCAGCTGATGGCGGCCGCTTTAGCAGTAGCCAAGGAGACGCCCAGAATGCCATTTGCGCCCAGCTTACCTTTGTTTGGCGTTCCATCCAGCTTAAGCATGATAGCATCGACCCCTTTTTGATCGCGCGCGTCAAGCCCAATCAGTTCAGGTGCCAATACTTCGTTGACCGCTTGAACCGCATCTAAAACCCCTTTCCCCAAGTAGCGTCCTTTGTCGCCATCGCGACGCTCAACAGCTTCATGTACCCCAGTTGACGCACCGGATGGCACCATAGCGCGGCCAAAAGAACCGTCAATCAATTGAACATCAACTTCAACGGTTGGGTTTCCGCGAGAATCAAGGACCTCACGACCATAAACAGAAATAATTTCACTCATCTTTATTTGTACCTCTAGTTGTCACTTGTATCGATAGCGCAATTGACCTTCGGCTTTTGACTCAAGAAAGACAACCGATACAGTGATTTATAAAACACTCGATTCAACTAATCATTGAATGAGCAAATGTGGCTAACCATAGAAAGCGCCTTGAGCTCTTACAAGAAAATCTGGTCTACTTGAGCAAGAGCATATTCTGAACTTGATTCAAGTATCTATCAAGCTTTTGGCTGGTACAGCGCGGCGCAAGTAACCTACAGGTTAAACCGGGTCGCTGTCGCTGTACTTTAGGCAAAGAGTGTTAACGGCTTATAGCCTGCTGGCTATTCATGCCTCTTTGCACTAGATTGGTAAATTGCAAAGTGCGGGGAAATGAAGGCAACCTATCGAAATTTTAAGCTTTAAAAAACTTGTTTACCATAAAAATTACTGCTGATTCTATGAGCGGTAAGTTTGTTGGAAATTAGCCCAAGCAAATTTTACCCCAACCCAAAGTAAATCAACAGGGCGTAAATTGTGTCTGCTCAAAGTTACAAGATAGTACTATTATCTCACTAGGACCTAAAAAGATTTGAATAATTTGACACAGAGTACAGTAAAATAGGGACGTCACGAACAAGGAACTTGAATGGACGCGCAAATTTCATTTTTAGAAGACGAAAAACAACCAACTGCTCATGATCTTTGGGTCAGGCTTTCTGAAGTTTTGTCTGGGGTCTTAGACACTCATGGCGTGTGTGAAGCTATTGCAGAAGAGGTTTCAAAGTTTACAAACTGTCACACCTTAAGTGCTTTGACTGAACCAAATGGAAAATATTATGACGTTTGGTTTAGTGATCAGGTTGGCTCAACCGCCCAATTTCGCTGGCGGGAAGAAAGGGAATGCATCGACAACCTACTTGAGCCGTATGAAATTCATTTTCTCTATAAATCAGATATGAACCCCCGTGAAGGGAAAATTTACGAGATGGTTGATGAGTCTCTGTTGGTTGTTCCTCTCCCATGGCCAAAGCTGGGCAATATGATTATTCCTAACGGAGTCTTGGTTGTTGCTGACGCTGAAGACACGATTTTGGGTGATTTGAGTGAAGTTCATAAGTTAGCCATTATGCTAACCACGTGGGTTGAGCGGGCGGTCTTAAACTATCAGCGTGATCGGCAAGCGATTGAATTTGCGATTACGTCTGACATCAGTCAACGTTTGAGTTCAACGCTGAGGCTGCAAGATATTTTCTCACAAATTTCTGATAACATTAAGCGTATGTTGGATGTAGAGTCTTTGTCATTGGGGCTCATTCAACAGAGTACCGGCCGGATCGTCTTCATCCCACAGCTCATGGGATCAATGTTTATGGAGATCCCGCCTATTTCACTGGAACCCGGCACAGGTATTGCAGGATGGGTAGCTAACAACCGACGGGCAGCGATTATTAACAGCGTTTACGACGATCCAAGATTTTCTTCAGACTCTGATATGTCTACTGGGTTTGTCACCAAGTCCATGCTTGCGGTTCCTTTACAGCAAGAAGGCAAAGTAATTGGCGTTATGGAGGCTATCAATAAGCGAAACGGAGAGTTCGGCGTTCATGACAAAAATCTGCTTGAAGCGCTAAGTGGCCCACTTTCGGCCGCCATCGTCAATGCCAACCTACATGAAAATGTGGTGTCTGAAAAACGACGCATTGAGGCAATGTTCCAAAGCATGTCAGAAGGCCTATTAACCGTTGGAGCTGACCGCTGCGTTACGCAGGCAAATGATTCGCTACTAACATTGCTCTCGTTACAGAACAAAGATGTCATTAGAGAAAATGTTTCCAGCGTCATTGAGCTAAAAGAGCAAGACATCATGGAGTTTATGGCACAGGTGTCTACGCACAAGCCCAAAAACAAGCTGGCGGACTATCCTCAATTAACCTGTAATATTAGGGTTGGGAACGTCTACAAGCCGGTTATGATCAGCGGTGCACCTGTGCGCGAAGATGATGGCGCGCTTGATGAAATTGTTTTGGTCATCTCTGACCTCAGCGATATTCGTGAAGTTGAGCGTATGCGCGATGACTTCTTCCACGCCATCATTCATGAGCTTCGAACACCGCTAGCAACTATCCTTCTGTATGCACGTATGTTACTGAAAGGAAACTTGGACGATGAGGAGAAAACGCAGCGATTTCTCAAAAACATTGAGACTGAGAGTGACCGCCTTCAATCGATGGTGCGGCAAATGCTGCAGCATGCCAAACTTGAATCGAGCCAATTCCTGCGTTCAAATGAGCTTTTAGATGTCAACAACATTTTCGATGAGATCATGCCGGCCATGCGGGATCGCGCGACTGAAAAGGGATTAGAATTTAAAGACAGTGTACAGTCTGATCTGCCAAATATAATGGGTGACCGTGAAACAGTTTATATGATTATCAAGAATCTAATTGATAATGCGGTTAAATATACACTAGAAGGCGCGGTACAAGTTTCAGCGACCGCCAAGAAAAACAAGGTTTGCATCAAGGTGGTTGACGATGGGATTGGCATACCTAAACAGGCAATGCCTCAACTTTTCGGCCGCTTCTTCCGAGCTCAAACCGCAGTTGAAAAGGGGATAGCAGGTACGGGACTGGGTCTAAACATGGTCAAAGAGGGAGTTGAGAAACATGGTGGGACAATCAAAGTAAAAAGTGTCGAAGGCAAAGGCACGACTTTTTTTGTTGAATTTCCAGCAGTGGAATCAAAGTAAGCGCTATGCAGTTCAGCGCAACATGAAGGAAAAGGAAAATTAAAGATAAATGGATGAAAAGAAATCTATCTACCTAGATTACAGTGCCACGACCCCCGTTGCGGAGGAAGTGATTGAAGCGATGCTCCCTTTCTGGCGTGATGGATGGGGAAATCCATCATCTTCACACCATTACGGGCAACAAGCGAAGCTGGGGCTTGAAACAGCACGGCGCACGATAGCTGAACTGATCAATGCAAAACCGTCAGAAGTAGTTTTTACTGGCTCTGGATCAGAGGCTGATAATCTGGCGTTAAGGGGCATTATGCAGCAAGCATTGGACGATGGCCGCGGCAACCATTTGATTATTAGTACAATTGAACATGAAGCGGTATTGATAACGGCCGAGCAGTTAGCCAACCACATGGGATTTGAACTCACCATCTTACCAGTCAATCGGTACGGTCAAGTCGAGATTGATGTCCTAGAAAAAGCGATTCGGCCTGAAACCGCATTGATTTCAATCATGGCAGCCAACAACGAAATTGGGTCGCTGCAACCCATTGATGAAATTGGAGCCATCTGCAAGGATCGCCATATTTTGTTCCATACCGATGCTGTACAAGCCGCTCAATTTATTGAATGGGATCTAGACACACAGCATATTGACGTATTAGCAATGGCACCGCACAAGTTTTACGGACCCAAAGGAGTTGGGATTATGTATGTGCGTCAGGGCACTCCAATTCTCTCAGCTATGACAGGGGGCGGACAGGAAAGCGGCCGACGTGCAGGAACAGTCAATGTACCATTTGCCGTTGGCGCTGCAAAGGCACTTGAGCTGGCTTACGCAGGTCGGGAAGACTACATTCGGCATACAGAAAACTTACGTAACAAACTCATTCACGGCATGTTTGAGAACTTCTCGGCCGATACAGTCCGTTTAACCGGCCATCCTGAAGAAAGACTACCACACCACGCTAGCTTTGCATTTAAAGATCTGCCGGGCGGCGATTTGGTTATGCACTTAGATCTACTGGGTATTGCAGCTAGCAGCGGCTCAGCTTGCTCAAGCGGTAATCCTATTCCATCGGCCGCATTACAAGCGATCGGGCTAGATAATCACTGGAACTCAGGCGGTCTGCGCCTTACCGTAGGAAAAAACACTACAGAAAAAGATATTGACTTTGTCCTGGGGCAGTTACCTAAAGCAGTTGAATCCCTACAAAAATTCTCAGCCGTTTTATACGGATAAGTCGAGGAGATCTCCTAAATAATGTCACTTGAAACCTTGCTCAAAAAACACGGTTTAGATTCTGACGAGCCGCCAACCAAAGAAGAGTGGCAAAGAATTAAATCAGATATAGAAAAAGAGCTGAGTAGCTGCGAAAACAAGGTCCACGAGTTAGAACTTGCAAAAGAATCGGCCGAAAGAGCGAGTCATGCAAAAAGCATGTACTTAGCAAATATGAGTCATGAACTGCGGACCCCTCTTGCAGCCATTATTGGGTACAGTGAATTACTTCACGACAAATCTGCTCTTCTTGGATTAGAGGATCAATTTGCCCAATATATCAGCAAGATCGGCGTGTCTGCCAATCATCTGCTGCTACTCATCAATGACATTTTAGACTTATCAAAAATTGAAGCAGGTAAGCTAGAGCTAAACGAAGAAACTTTCAGCATTCAATCGCTGATTGAAGAAACCTTGATTACAATGACGCCTGCTATCGAGAAAAACAACAACAATCTAAGTGTTGAGTATCGCAGCGAGGGGCCGCTGGGCTTCATGCATTCTGACCCGGTCAGACTGCGGCAAATCCTGATAAACATTTTGTCAAATGCTGCAAAATTTACCAAAAACGGTGACATCAAACTAAAAATCGACCGCAAGCGCATATCAGTGCAGCCACCGGTCGCCTTTAAAAACATCGTTGGCTGGATCACGTTTTCAATTTCAGATAATGGGATCGGCATGACTCAAGAAGAGCTGAGCAATTTATTCCAACCGTTTGAGCAGGCCACCGAACAGACCTCTTCACGATTTGGGGGAACCGGACTGGGCCTTACTATCAGCCAACATTTTTGCCACATGATGGGAGGTCATATCGAAGTTTTTAGTGAGAAGGGTATAGGTTCAACCTTCCTAATTGAAATTCCAATTGTTGAAACGACGGCTGAAATCGACACCGACTCCAACATTTATAAGATCAAACAGTTGGAGGGTCTACACGGGGATGGCCCGATCTTGATTATTGATGATGATCAAATGACCCGTAATATCATTGCACATTATCTCATGCAAGCTGGTATTTCAATTGAACTAACGGCAAGTGGTCCAGCAGGGATTGAAATGGCTCGCAAGCTAAATCCATCTGCTATTATTCTTGACATTTTCATGCCCAACATGGACGGTTGGGAAGTGCTGCAAAATTTGAAAGAAGATTCCAGTTTAGCAAATATTCCGGTTATTTTGGCCACAGTAGATGATTTAAAGCAAAAAGGGTTTGCACTTGGTGCTTCAGACTATCTGCACAAGCCAATTAAACGGGACAAATTGCTTCAAACAGTAAAAAAATACACACCATCATCCGGCGCACTTGATATCATGGTAGTAGAAGATAATGACCAAATGCGAGATACCCTGCGGGCGTTAATAGATATTGAGAAAATTAATATCCGTGAGGCCGCAAACGGCCGGGAAGCTCTCGACCAAATTAGCTATACAGCTCCTGATCTAATTTTATTAGACTTAATGATGCCTGAGATGGATGGTTTTGAACTCGTTGAACGCTTAAGTTCCCATCCAGAATGGAAAAATATACCCGTTGTGGTGATATCAGCCATTGATTTAACGGCTAAAGACAGAGAGAAATTAAGCGGTGCAGTGCAGAAATTCATCCAAAAAACCACGATTAATCGACAAAAACTGTTGGATGTTATTTTCAACTTTGTTAAAAAAGAAATGCCCGTGACGTAGTGTTTTCATCAACATGTGGACAATACGAGTTAAATAGTCAATTCAGTACGCCTAAGTGGTCTTCTGTAGTAAATAATCACAAACGGCTCAAAGCAAAATTTAAGCAATTCAATATAAATCCAAACCTTTGCAACCTATCGCACCTCAATCCAGTCAATGAACAATTCAAAGCAAACCATACTTCTAGTAGAAGACAACGACATGTTACAAGAAATTCTGAGTGCTAGGCTAAGCATGAAGGGGTTTCACGTTTGGCTTGCATCCAATGGTCGAGAGGGTGTTGATTTTGCAAAATTACACATCCCTGACATCATTTTAATGGACATGAGCCTACCCTACCTAAATGGATGGGAAGCAACCGAGTTAATTAGGGCAGACGAGCATACGGCTCACATTCCTGTTATTGGCCTAACTGCGCGTGCGATGACAACTGATCGAGAGAGAGGGCTGCAGGCTGGATGCAACGAGTATCTGACCAAGCCGGTTGACTTTGAGCGGCTACTACGCATCATCAAAAGGTACTCAGAACCAATTAAGACAGTCGAGTAGCGCTGGACCACTACATAAAGGGTCACCATCTCTGAGCTTACGTAAACACAAATCTTGACAATTTTGAGTATAATTTGGCAGGACACCCTTGCATACATGAACGTGACCCAATTTTTGTATGAGTTTAAAGACGTCACATAACAAAAAATCCAGAGCCGTCGTTGCTATGAGCGGAGGCGTTGATAGTTCGGTCGCGGCCGCTCTAATGGTCGAAGCCGGTTACGAAGTCATCGGCTTGATGATGCGACTGTGGAGCGAAGATGGTAAAGAGATGCTTAACCGCTGCTGCACCCCAGAGCAAATGGACGATGCCCGCCAAATCGCGGGTAATTTAGGCATTCCGTTTTATGTTGTAGATGTCAAAGATTACTTCAAAAATACTATTGTTGATTTTTATTTAGATCAGCATAAGCAAGGACGAACTCCAAACCCGTGCATAGAGTGTAATCGGGAAATACGCTTCAACTGGCTTTACGAGAGGGCTATGGCGTTAAATGCTGACTACCTTGTGACCGGGCATTACGCCCAGATCAAACGGTCACACGGCCGCTATGAGCTCCATTCAGGCATAGATGATAAAAAAGATCAATCCTACGTTTTACACATGCTCGACCAAGCCCATTTGGCGCATGTTAAATTTCCCATCGGGGAGTACACCAAGCCAGAAGTGCGTCAATTGGCTCAAAAATTCGACTTGCCTGTGGCTAGCAAAAGTGACAGCATGGATCTGTGCTTCCTGAGCGGTGAAGATTACCGGGACTTCCTAAA
>JBCCSO010000176.1:0-8440 GCA_039199965.1 Chloroflexota bacterium
CATCTAAAATAGTTTAGCGTCCAATTTCTACCGCTTCTCCCAAATTGAAATAGCCTTGCGTATGATTTGAGCCGCTTCTGGATCAGTTATATCTGAAACGCCCTCAAAATATTGGCCGTCTACAACAAATACCAGCTCTCCCCTACCGGCAGAGCGCATCTCAATCCGGCGGCCAACGAAAGAAGGATCTTGCTCAACCAATCCTTGTAAAACTGTGTTGATTTGACTTGCAATATCAGGCGGTGGCCCCAAAACTTCGTTATTTGGTGTTCTCCCACGTATGCCTCTTAAACGACTTAAAAATGATTGACTGGCCAAAGATGGCTCTTGGTCATTTATTGATAAGCCAAAATCGTGGTCAAGCTTAGGCAGCGGAACTGCGTCTGCAGGATCAATTATTTTTGCCGCTGGTTCATTTTTAGGTTCAGTTACCGGTTCATCTATCAATGACTCAATTTCGGCCGGTGGTTCAACATCAATCTTATCAATATCAGTTTCAGGGGCAGCTGGCACCAAAACAACCGGAGCTGATAAATAGCCTTCCTCTATGAGATTTTCAATGCCACCTGCCATATCAATCATATTTACAATGGCCTGCTTGATCACCTTCTGAACGCGTACATCTGGAATATCATCCACCGCTTCATACAACTCCCCTCGAATCCGTAATTTATTTGTCCCCTCTGGCGAGAACCGCAAGTAGCGTAAAATTTCAATCGATTTACTCATAACGGCTCATTGATAATCTGTCTTGCGCATTTGGTCAATAGCTTTAATGTCAGCTACAGAGTTTAGGAGATTTCATAAACCTATCTGAACAAGACACCCAGATCTGCTTGCATCCAACCCATCGCTTTTTACACTAGATCATTTACTTGTAGTGGTCTAACGCTGACACTGCGGGCAGAAATGGGTACTGCGCTGAGCCAAAACGATGCGCTCTATCACACCACTACATTCATAACAAGGGTGCCCCGTTCTTCGGAAAACGTTGACCGCATTTTGCATATCACCTTTAGATCCATCCGGTTTCACATATGTATCTATACTGGCCCCCTCTCGGTCAACACCTTTTTGCAATGAGTCACGAATACCAGCCCATAGCCGCTCAACTTCAGTTGCCGTCAGGGTGTCAGCCGTCCGATCAGGCCGGATTTTAGCGTAAAAAAGCGACTCATCTGCGTAGATATTGCCCACACCCGCAACGATGGTTTGATCAAGCAAAAGCGGCTTTATAACCCGTTTCCGACCAGCAATTCGCTGCTTAAAGACATCAGCCGTAAAGTCGTCTTCAAGCGGCTCGGGACCTAGTTTGTGCAAAATCTCAAGCGGGTCTTTAACCAGATAAATTCGGCCAAACTTGCGCATGTCACGAAAGCGCAGGTCGTCATCCCCCTCTAATTTAAACAGGTTGCGTACATGTTTGTGTATCGGTTGATCAGAATGAACTACAGCCAAGTGCCCGGTCATTTTTAAATGAACGATAAGTGTCTCAGCTCCGTCATCTAACGACATAACAATATATTTAGCTCGACGGGTAATAGCGGTCACCGTTCGGCCAACGATACGCGCCTCTAACTCTTTAATATCGTCTGGCACAACAATTTGATTGGGCCAATAGCTTTCAAACGACGCAAATGTCCGGCCGACAAGAGGGTCGCGTAGAGCACGAACAACAGTTTCTACTTCAGGTAATTCAGGCATTGGTTTACAGGATCAAAAACTTACCGCTGTCGTAAAACAGCTCACCATCTACAAAAATTTGTCCCCCACTGCGCATGTCACAAATCATATCCCAGTGCACGGCCGACTTGTTGACACCCCCCGTTTCAGGATAGCTAGCTCCAACCGCCATATGCATTGTGCCACCAATCTTTTCATCATACAGAATAGAGCGGGTGAAGCGCTGGATACCGTAGTTGGTACCAATAGCAAATTCACCTAAGTAACGCGCACCGTGATCAGTATCTAACACAGAAAGCAGATAATCTTGATTTTTCGTGGCAGTTGCATCTACAACGCGGCCGTCTTCAAACTTCAGCTCAATCCCATCTACCTCACGCCCGTTGTGAATAGCTGGAAACGTATACTTCACCCATCCGTTAACAGAGTTTTCAACCGGGCCAGTGAAAATCTCACCACTTGGCATATTCTTTTTCCCATCTGAATTAATAAACAAACGCCCTTCAATAGAAAGACCAAGATCAGCATTTGGCCCTTTGACAACCACCTCTTTTTTGCCTTTCAAGAAATCAACTAATTTTTGCTGCATATCTGAAAGCGCATGCCACTCCAACACCGGATCATCTTTATCTGCATGGCAAGCACCGTACACAAAATCTTCGAATTCTTCCAGAGACATATCAGCATCTTGTGCGTAAGCAGCCGTCGGAAATAAAGTACCTACCCAACGCAACTCACCAGATGCGCTGCGACGCATGTAGGTTTCACCCATCTCACGTTTTGCGGCGGTCCGTAGACTCTGTGCTTCCGAACCTACAGAGCTTTTGTGTCTTGTATTTGTGTCTGACCCAATGGAAATAAATGCATCTGCTTCAGTGTAAGGGTAGGTGGTCGTAGGCTCCACAAAATCAATCTGATCCATATTCCCTTCACGCAAAAGGTATTCTTCAAATTCAGGCTCACGCCAAATCGGTACAGGATGACCACCGGCGCGAATAACCTCTTTATGAACAGCCAAAATTAAGGGCAATCCGGCTGAATTTCCACGAATCGCGACTGTATCGCCCGGTTGAACCGATACGGAATAATTGACCAATAGATGTGCCAGTTTCTCAATGCGTTGATCTGCCATGTTTTCTCCGATTAATTTTTCATCCTATAATAACCTGAAGGTATATTTAGGGCTGAAAAAGTGATTTTGTTTTATATTTTGTTTCTGCGTGCTTCGCTCACATTTTTTTGCTAGTACAGCGCGGTGCAAGTAACTGATATGTTCGAACGCACCGCTATACTTTAGACAAAGAACTTTATTTCTAGACAGACCCTTAGGGCCACTCGATCTGCCGGCTATTTACACCTTTCTGACCCAAGTTACCATTTTAAAATGGCAAAGTTTTAAATGGTTGTTCCATGTTTACATCTAGAGAAAGTTGTTTGTTCAATCACTAAGAAACTCATGACGAGCGGTCAACCTTTAAATTCTCGTTCTGATAGGGCCACAAAACAAACTAATTTTATTCATCTACAATCTTTAAGTAGATCACTGAAAGTAGCTAAATTTAGACCGGCCTAGTTTTATATTGACGGCATCTGGCAATCGACTTTTCAAATCAGTCTCGTCTTCTAAATACACAGCGTGATTTACTTACATGCCATTAATTCTCATGCATTCAGATGATCGCGTATTGGTCGCTTACGTACCATCACCTAAAGATTTTAACCTGATCCAAGCAGAGGGCTGGTATCGTATCCCTCACAAACATGCGCCCAAGGGACTATATGCGGAATTTATCGCTTTCTACTTCGGCCGACGTTTTGGTAATGAGAAGTGGGCCATCCACTACATTGCGGAAAACAAAGGGCACGAGCTTGTTCGCCGCATCGATTTAATTCCCGATGAACCAGACCACAAAAGGGCACAAGATGTTTACTATCGAGTGCAGCTCGGTGGATTGCACAAGCTAGACCGTCCGATTGTTAGCTTGCAGTGGCGCCGAGTGCTGTTTATTCACACAACGGGCGATCGTTTTCAAACAGCGGCTGAAATCAATGATCTGCTCATTGATGGTGACACCCTTGTTGATCGACAATTTACAAGTCTAAACGAGCCAGAAACACCTCCCTACCAGATCGCAGAACATGCAAGCGACTACGTTTGGTAAACAATGCTCTTCCAAATAGGTCTTTGGGGCTGAACTTTAAATAATTGTTCTAAGCTCAAAGCTCAGCTGGGAAGCAGAAGGATTTAAGTTGACACAGTTACAAGGTGCCCCCTGACTTATCGTGTTAGCATCCTAGGCCTTTGGATTTCATGGATTAATCGGTGCATATAGGATTAAAAGCTTCCTATGACTCTAAGAATTGTGCAGACACAATACCTGCCCTTACACGACCACTCTTAAAGGCCAAAAGCGCCGTCAAACAAAAAAGCCGACCCTGTTTCCAAGATCGGCTTTTACTATTTAGGTAAGTTTGACAAGTTAGCTGCCGACGGCCGCAGTTGTGGGTGTTGGAACCGGTTGCCACAATTCTTGATCGAGTGATGGCTGACGGGGCACACGGTTTCGCCAGTTCTCAAATACTTCGATCCCTTCTGTTTCCCGTTTTTCCGTTAGCCAGTTTTGCAGTGCTTCTTGATGTAGCTGTTGCAGCGTAAACTCGCTTAGCTCTAACTCTTCCACACTGGTCACCTGAGAAATGATGTAAACAGGCAAGCTGGTCTGCACATCAACGTCTTCAATAATCCCCGTCGGGCTGCCGATTGGAACCTCTAAAAGTGCTTCGCCTATTCCTTCTGAATAGCTTCTTTCAAAACCATCTGCGGTGGTTTCAAGGCGCTCAAGGGCTTGGGGCGGCCGTACATTTTCAGGATCAGGTGGGAAGCTGCGCACCTCGTTCCAGACTTGCAAATAGCCAACTGAATCGACGCGAGCCATCGCTTCTTCAGCTTCTTCTTCAGTTGCATACACGAGCAAAAATGCAGAAATGTGAGGTGCGGAATCAGTCCCACCATTTTCCTCGTACAAAGCTTCACCAAGTTTGCGGAACAGAAGCGACTCCTCAGTGCGAGAGCGATCTAGACTGATGTCAGCACCTAGGTTATCGAATGCATCTAAGTCTTCTTGTCGCTGCTCTTCAAATGACTCAAGCGATACCGGCGTATTTGTTGGCCGAGGAGTCGGTGTTGGCAGTTCCTCAGTTGGTTCTACGCCCTCTTCAACTGGCACTTCAGTTGGTGGGACATCACTCAAAGCAGGATCTGGAATAGGCGTTACCGAAGGGGTTGGAGCAGGTGTATTTTCGGCCGTTGGGAATGGGGTCGGCAATCCACCGTCAAAATATGCATACTGCTGGCCAATTTCAGCGTCTACTTCATCTGCTGACACCATGATTGATCGGGCAGCCGCCTCTTGACGGACAAGTTCATTCGAGATCAGCCCTTCAAGAACCTGCTCACCAATAACCTGATGCCCATTAACCAATGCTCCCATCTGATTCCCGAAAAACTGTTGCAGTGTCCGGATCGTATTTTGACGGGCATCATCTTGATCTTCTGCCTCAGCATCGTGGAACAACTCGTAATTATCGTCGATTGATTTAACTAGTGACGCGCGTTCAAACTGGACCCGCTGCTGCCAATCCCGCATGGTGATATCAGTTCCATTCACTGTGGCAACAGCTTGATTAGGAACAAAAATTAGTTCAACAATTAATCCAACAATAATGATTAAAAGAATAACGCCAATAATACCAAATGCAGCCATGCGCATTGTTCGGATTTGCTGTTCTTGCTGCTGAGCAAAACGTTGCTCCCTACGACTCTGGCGGGTAGAAGTAGGAGGAGAAGAATTACCTTTTTTGGCCATAATTAAAACCCTTTGTCAGCTGTGCAAATTGTGCTTGCACCCCAACAGTACGTAAAAACGGGAGAAATGATTATCATTTCTCCCGAAGAAGTAAGCTTATTGATTTGTGCTTCTAGTCTGAAACAAACGGGACCAGAGCTAGGTGGCGTGCGCGCTTAATTTCACGTGCCAATAAACGCTGATGTTTTGCACACAGCGCATTTAAGCGCATGGGCTTAATACGGCCGTGTGCGGTCATGTATTGACGCAGCGATTCTGGTTTTTTGTAATCAAAATTAATGTTTTTAGCGCAGCGTTTTGGCTTAACTACGCGTGGGAAACGACGGCGGTTACCGCGAGGACGGCTATTGCGATTATTTGAACTCATTGTTAACGAACCTCCTTCTTAACAAATAGGTAGCGCAAGATGTTTTCATCATAGTTCATCTCACGCTCAATGTCGCGAATTTTGGTACCGTCTAATTTGGCTTCAAAATATAGATAGTGAGCCTCTTTGTTACGACGGATCTCGTAGGCGAGCTGGCGCTTGCCCCATGCATGGTACACGGGTTTAGCCTCTTCACCCTCACCGTGGGTTAAGCGGCCAGTTAGGTCTTCTACGTAGGTTGCAACCTGTTGATCATCAGTTGGACTGATCAATATGGTCACTTCATAATCTTTGATCTGTGACATTTTTACTCCTGTCCTTGGATTCAACTTAAATATCACTTGACATTTAAGTCCTAGCGCCCGTCACAATCGTGGCCGATGCCCGGGGGCGGAAGGAAAATCGATGGAATTGTTATTTACAGCTCGCTGAGCAGCGAGCACAACTTGATATTTTAGTCAAAAGAAATTTAGTAATCAACTTTTCAATATATTTATTACTGGTACCATTTGCAAATGCCCTCTCTAATTTGTAATCGATTTGAAATTTCATGGCTCGCCAACCGAGTAAAAAGTGATTTAACGATGATTTTGATCCCCGGTGCTGGCGGCCGTCATCTGGACTGGCCAAAAGAGCTGCGCCACAACCGCTTGATTAAAACCATCGCTGTAGATTTGCCCGGTCACTTTAAATTAACCGGTGAGCCGTGCCAAACTATTGGTGAGATGGCTGAGGTCATCAACAGCTTAATAGAAGATCAAGGCTTTAAAAAGGTAACCCTTGTGGGACACTCGATGGGAGGGTGCGTTGCCCAAGAGATTGGCGTGCGGAATCCAGCTTGGCTAGACAGCTTAATTTTGGTTGGAACCGCTCCGGTCATGCCGGTACATCCCGCCATTCTTGGCAACATTCACACAGATTTAGACAAAGCGGCCGACTTCATCACCAAATACGCTTGGTCAGGAAAAGGATATGGGCTTGTAACAGGTGCAGTGCGTAAAGCGATCATGGAAAATCGGCCCGAAACACTCTACGCTGACTTTTCTGCGTGCAATCAATTTGATGTGCGGGAGCAGCTTTCCCAAATTGAAGCGGAAACCTTGGTGATCGGTGGGCAGCGGGATAAATTTACCCCACTCAAGCAGAGTCAGTTTATGACTGATCGCATTCCCAATTCAAACCTAAAAGTTTTAAAAGCGGCCGGTCACTACATGGCCCAAGAGCAGCCGGTGCAGCTAACGCGCACAATCATGACGTTCTTGAAATCAAGGATGTAAGAAAAGGTTCCAATGCCTTTATCGCTTGGCCACGGTGGCTGATGGGGTGCTTCTGTCCCGGCTCAAGCTCGGCCATTGTCTTACCCCCCCATCCGTTTGGCATAAAAACGGGGTCATAGCCAAATCCATTTGTTCCTCTAGGTTCAAACGTGATGCGGCCGGGACACACCCCTTCGGCCGTTGTCAGCACCTCGCCATCACCATTTGCTACAGCGATCACGCAGCGAAACTGAGCCATTCGCTCTGATTCAGGAATATCCTTTAAATTTTCAAGCAGCAGTTTATACCGCTGCTGATGGGTCAGACCGGGGCCGCCATAACGGGCAGTGTAAAGGCCCGGTTCTCCATTTAGTGCATCGACTTCTAATCCTGAATCATCAGCCAGTGTGATGTATCCAGCCAGTTTCCCCCACTGGGTGGCTTTCAAAATCGCATTTTCTGTGAACGTTTGCCCTGTTTCCTCAACATCTAAATCATAGCCCGTATCTTTCTGACCTAACCATTCAACCTGCAGACTATCCATCATCTCCGCAAATTCTTTAACTTTTCCGGAATTTCCCGTCGCAATAAGTAATTTTTTCATCTGAATTTTCCTGCAATCCTACATTTTCTGGACCAGATTATGATGAGTTCTGGACACTGCAAAATCGCTTTGCGATAATTATGGGACTCTCTCAGAAAAACGTCCATGAATTATCGCCTTGCTAAATTTATATTTCTTGCCTTCACATCGTTCAGCCTAATGGCGTGCACAGATGCATCTCTAAACAATCCTGCACCAACCCTCATGACATCTGATCTAGACACCCAGCCAGAAAGCAAACCTACACTAGAGGTAGAGCAGACCGGCAATAAACCCAATGATCCGATAGTGGTGCGCGGTAGTGGGTATCCAGAAAATGTGGTAATTGTTTTTTACTTTGCCGAGTCTGAAGCAAATCTGGGTCCATCTGTGGCTCAGGTTGTGTCTAGCCGAAAAGGTGATTTTCAGATTGACATGCTGCTACCAACCGCTTGGCCGGGAGCAAATTTTGAAGGTGAGTCAAGGCTACTTGTTGTTGCTGAATCAATTAGCGAAGAGGCGATCGCATCAGGTCCGATCAACATAGATTATTCTGATGCGCTAACGATGTTTGAAAACCCATCAGCCGGTTATTCAATTAGTGTTCCGCGCAGTTGGGCCTCAACAGAAGCACAAATTACCCCGTTGGGTGAGCTTATTCTGCTGGGTCCAGACCCAATTTCAC
>JBCCSO010000177.1:0-8368 GCA_039199965.1 Chloroflexota bacterium
ATAATGTAGGTCAAGCGAGTATTCCCATCAGAGTCTTCGACCATGCCGGTCATTTCGCCTTTGCGTTTGCCCAGCATTTCAACCACCACACCTACAACATCGGCCGGCACATCAATAAACACTTCTTCATACGGCTCGTGGGTTTTTCCATCAACTTCTTTCAGGATCACTTCTGGTCTAGACACTTCCAGTTCGTACCCCTCACGCCGCATCGTTTCAATCAGGATGCCCAAGTGCAACTCACCACGGCCGCTAACAATAAAGGTGTCCGGGCTATCTGTCTCTTCAACCCGGAGGGCCACATTAGAACGCAGCTCATTAAACAAGCGTGAGCGTAGCTGACGCGATGTCACAAATTTCCCCTCTTTGCCCGCAAACGGTGAGGTATTGATACCAAATGTCATCCGCACAGTTGGCTCCTCAACTTCAATGGTAGGTAGCTGGATAGGGTCCTTCGGGTCAGCCAAAGTGTCCCCAATTGAAATGCCTTCAAGGCCAGCGATGGCGATGATATCACCCGCCTCGGCCGAATCGACCTCAACACGCTCCAAGCCATCAAACACGCTCAAGTAGCGAGTCTTTTCCTTGGTTTGAGTCCCGTCCCGCTGAATACGGATAAGCGGCATTTCATTTTTCACACTGCCTGCAAAAATACGGCCAATACCGGTTAGCCCTTTGAATTGATCGTAAAATAGCGTCGTAACCAGCATTTGTAGGGGTGCATCTACATCAACTTCAGGGGCCGGGATTTCTTTTAAAATTGTTGAGAATAGCGGCTGAAGGTTATCTTCAAGATCTGGAGAAAGGCCAGCTTTTGCATCTAAACCAATCGCATACACAACAGGAAATTCAGCCTGCTCGTCTGTGGCTCCCAATTCTATGAATAAATCAAACGTTTCGTCTAAAACACGGTCAGGGTCAGCATCACGACGGTCAATTTTGTTGATGACCACAATCACCCTGTGCCCCATTTCAAGCGCTTTTTTCAAAACAAAACGAGTTTGCGGTTTTGGCCCTTCGGCCGCGTCCACCAGCAAAAGCACCCCATCAACCATGTTAAGAACACGCTCAACCTCGCCACCAAAGTCAGCATGGCCAGGAGTGTCCACAATATTGATTTTGATCGGATCTCCAGTTTCAGGATGAGTGAGATTAACCGCTGTATTTTTAGACAAAATCGTAATACCGCGCTCACGCTCAAGATCGTTTGAATCCATCACTCGCTCTTGAACCTTTTGATTCTCACGGAAAACCTTGGCTTGAGCCAACATACCGTCGAGCAGCGTGGTCTTACCATGATCAACGTGAGCAATAATTGCGATATTTCTAAGTTCGTTTCTTTGTTTTTTCATCGATTCTTTCTGGTAAATTCTCACTTTTTAAGAAGCTCCAGACTTTTTCAAGCAACGCAAAAGGGATTTCTGAAATTCAGAAATCCCTTTTAAAGAGTTTTAAATTTGTCGTTATTAATTAGAAAGTGGGGAAACCTTTTTATTTATTGAACCCAATTATATGGTTTTAGATCGCTTAAAACCATAATTCATAGCGATTCCTAGCGTGAATAGGACTAAAACGCCAAACATCCACATATGGGCATCAACGGATCTCGCTTGATGTGCTGATTGACCCGACATCGTAACTGCGGTCAGAATATCGTTTGAGCCAACAATTGTTTCATCGATTACAAATCCAGTTCCATCTTTCGTTTCATACTTGTAATATAGCTTCCAGTCACCCGGATCTCGAGATGCAAAACATGGTTCCAAAGCATCGTCAAAATCGTCTGATAGATCAATCTCAGCTTCGAAGCTGACATACAACCTAGTGGGATCGTCATCCAGCAAAACAAATTCGCCGTAACTAAACAACCCAGAATCCAAATAATCCTGAGTGTTGTTTTCGATCAAATAATCTGATGTATAGTCAAGCTCTCCTTCGATTTCACCATCTTCGTCTAAGTCGTCAAACGTGTAAAAGAGAATCTCACGGTCCAGAACACTGTTAAAGAGTTGATCCCCGTCACAGTCAAGCATTAGCGAAACGCTGTCGATAATATCATAGCCGTCTACTCGAAAATATAATTTTGACGGATCAGGCTTATCAAAAACAAACCATGCACTAATGATGTCACCAAACTGATCACCTTCACCAGATTCATCAACCAAAAAGTCATTGAACGCCAACGCGGGAACTGAATCCCACGCAGCGTCTATCTCACCATCATATACATCAATTTCGAACGTGGTCTGGGCTTGCGCAGGTGCCGTTGAGCTAACAAGAAGCAGGCATATCATCAACACAGCGGCGGTAAGTATGCGACTAATACTGTTTATCATGCGAGAAATTTGTGATCAAAACAAAATCTGTTCAAAAGGTGAATCACCTTATTTTACACGATAAAGGCGTTCAATATTAGTCGCAATTTGGTAAATCAACCCAAATTACCCTTCAACACCATATACCTCAGTATTAGGGAAGAAAGCAAACCAGCCAAACCAATAGGCCAAATGGCCCGGAAGTCGGTCAAGTGTTTGACCATCTTCAGCAAGCAGTGCATCTTCCGTCACGGTCCAGATCATCCCATCTTGATCCGTAACTTCATCATCAGTCTCACCAGCCGTGAATTCGAAATTACCTCGATCATACGCCCGAACTTCTGCCCCGGGTGAGTAGGTAACAGTGCCTGAACGACGGCTGAAGCCTTCAATCTCTATTTTCGATTCGGCCGAGACCAAAACCAATGGCTGATCAGCGTGGATGTCATTTACGACCCTCTCATCAATTAGAGTTGGAATCGGATACGCTTTTGGTTGACCTTCAAAGTTGATGGCATAAACCTGCTCTTTGGTATCTAGCAGTTCGCTACGCAAGTAGACAGGGAACATCGTTCCATTGCTGGCAAAGTAGTCACCATAGGCCGCACCGGTCTCATAAGGGCGATCCCACCCAGTTTCCACATCCAATACTTGGGTATCAGGATGAGTCTCAAGCCAATCCTCCCATGTGGTTAAAACGATAGGAAGAATATCCAGCTTTACATCTTCCTCAACCAACCTGCCCATAACCGGTTCACCAGTCAGCTGGTTCCAAAGTGTGCGAGTTTGCCGGTCATACATCAGCTTGTTGCTGCGGAACAAGAACCCAGATGAGCCAAAGTCGTAAGTTGTGCCATTTGAAGCCCGGCCATCATACGCTACGGCCGCACCACACAACGTACAGTACGCAATTGAAACAGGCACGCCACCGACCGTATCATTGGCCATTTCATGCCAATCAATGATTTTCAGCGGATAGGCTCTGCTGTCTCCGTTAATTGAAAGGCCAAACACAGCATCACTAGGATCAAGATATTCCGCTTCATCTGGTGAGATCATCGTAGCCCAGTCAAGCGCAGGGATCCCATCTACACGTACACCACCCCACTGAACTTCTTCCGGCCGAATTGTGGTCGGATGATTACTGTCTAAAAAGAAACCAAATCCCGGATCAATGCGCGATAGCATTTGTCCTTTCCAAGAAGTGAAGTTAGGTGGTGGATTCAATTCAGTGCTCCCATACCATGACACCCATGCATCCCAACTTAAGCCAAAGCTTTCACCGGTCAGGTTTTCTAGGGCGAGGGCAGAGGTTTCAACCGGAAATGGCACAACGCCAATCTGGCTACCACGCATCGTTTCAATGAATACAGATGCAAATCTTTGATCTTCTGCCACTAAAATTCGCTCAACTGAAGCTAAAAACAAATCACGATCACGGCCGGTCAGATGATTCATCAGCTCAACAGCTTCTTCATCTGAGATCGGACCGCTCCGCGCCTGAATCTGGTCAAAAGTCGTTAGCTCAGCAGACGCTTCATCAGCCATATCGTCCTCAGCGGTCATCTCCTCAGACTCGTCTGCGCCTTCGCTGGCTTCAGTTGGTTCAGCCGTAGGCGTGGGTCCGTCCACCATCTCGTCATCTTCAGCCATTTCTTCTGTAGCTATTTCTTCTGTCTCAGCATCATCTGCGAACTCATCAGCCATTTCAGTTTCTTCAGGTTCGGCCGTAGGCTCTAAAGCAGGGCGAGGTGGTGGTACTTGGCAGGCAGCAGCAAAAAATAGCAGAAACGCTAGTAGTAATATAAACAAGGTCGATCTTCTCTTCATGAATTGAATCTCCAAATAATAATCCGTTGGGAACAATCACCACAAGCCAGTTTATCCACTTCAAAAATTGTCTAATTTATAGGTTTTCTACCTAATTCTTTTTGATACGGTGAGCATTGTGCGGTTTTTAGCTCCACGCAATTTACACCGCTTTGGGAACAACTGATTTGACTGGTATCTTGACGAGGGCATACGGGTAACATCTTATGATCGACTATGACAATATTTATGGGGCGTAATATGGCTGTAATAAAAAAGGAAGAAGTCGGCCGATTCATGCGACCAACATCTTCCCTTCTAACTTGAGTCTAATTTTGTCTTAGTAATTTCCGCATTTGTCCCGTCACGAGACAACCAACAGTTGCCTTCAAATCATACGGCAAGTTGGTGACGAAAATCTCTTTTTGAAGATTAAAATTATTCTTTATCTTTAAATCGATTAAAGCGTTCGACCATTGCAATTACAGTTGGAACTAAACACAAAACACCAAATAAAATTAAAAATAAATTGCCTTCCATTTTGAATCTCCGATGACTAATTTCTTCAAAATGAATCACCTTTGTATCGTAGTGACCAAAAGCGTTTCATTTAAATCTTAAGATAATTTATAGAATTAGTACTTTGTAACAAAAGTAATTAGTGACAAACCAGACTTTAAATTGATTAGATCATGTTGGTTATAGCACGTAATGATATCGACCACAGCACCCTTAAAAAGTAATTTGTTTGCGTTTATATCGACTTCTAGTGCAAAATTATCGCTTATTCATCTATCTGGTATTCTACCAAAAACCACAAGGCAAAATTGCAGCCATTACGCAGTTTTACACAACGAAAATTACTGCGCCTAGAATAACCAGTAAGAATGAACCAATGGATAGCCAGCTTGGGTTTTTAAATACGTGGCGCAGGCGGGTAGGTATAAAAAGAAACTCCAGTGCCGCCCAAACAAAAAGAAACTTGCCCACAACGCCTACGCTGGGAAAAAAGCGGCCGAACCATCCAGCCAAAAATAGGGCAAACATGCCAACTAGGACATTGATGAGAAGTAGTACTACAAACTCTGTCAGCCAGTACCGATTAGACTCAGTCTCAATCACTTTTTCCGTTGGCAGCGAAAATCCGATCAGATAAAAAGCACCCGCCATGAACCAAATGAAAATAGGTCCAAATGTAATGTAGAGCGTCATCTCTCCTTCGTGGACCTCACCCGTGTTTTCAAAAAGATCGACGGTGTCTCCCCAAATATTATTCAGATTAACTTGGGCTAGCACAAATACGACCACCAAACTTAGAGCAAGACCAATCATCACCTGCTGATTCCGCGTAAAATTTAAGCTTTCAAACCAGCTAGGCAGTTTGCCGGGCTTTAACTCAAGCCGCTTGATCTGATTGATCCCAAACGCGACCAGCAAGAAAACAATGAATAATATCGACCCACCCTGTACAGTTGTACTGGTGAGCGAAGCTCCATAAACAGGAATAAGGAAAAGCGGGATGAGCAACAGCCCTAAAATATCAGCGATGACAGCGGGAAAAGCTTTTGAATCCATAAAAATTGCCTCTGATCCAACCGCTATTTTCCTTAAACGAAATTAGTTTACTTTTTGCGGTTGGCTCGGAACAAAATTCTAGAGGCGACAAATTAAACAAACGTCAGTTCAGTCGAAATTTCAATTGAGTCTTTTATCGAGCGTGCTACGGGGCAGTAATCAGCGTGGAAACCCAGAACCCTTTCGGCCGTTTCACGGTTGCCTTCATCTGTTTTCAATTCATAGGTGACATGGATTTTTTTGATAATCAGCACATTACCATCTTTTCCAACTTCACCACGTACTTGTGAACTGAGCAATCCTTCACCAGCCGGTATTTGACGCGCTTCCAGCGCGCCTCCAAAGGTTCCGGTTAGTCAACCAGCCGTTGCCATGATGACATAGTCAATTGTGGTAGCGTGTGGCTCATGCACATTTGTGTCAACACCATAATGCTCTGCAATTTCTGAATGAACCCCGAACATGACCGGGTCAGATTCACTCGGCAAAAATGCACGGCGAAGCGGCCCTTTGATCCGCTCAATACGCCCTTCCCCTAAATACACAATATCGCTCATAAGACCTCCTTCTCAGAATGATTAAAAAAAGCGACTAATCGAGATTATCCGATAAAATTCTGCTCTATCCAGCGAAATGACACAATTCTTTCATATGACAAAACGGACATCTTGGCTCATCACGTTCATATTCATACTTTGGTTGGCCTCAGCGTGCAATCAAACCCCGGTCGACACCACACCGCCGGTTCCTCCTATTACCCCAACCAGTGAAGCCACAGAAGATGTTCCACCCACCCCCACGCTCAAACCGACGCAAGTGCCCACAGCCACGGCCGTAGCTGATCCCAATCCCAAAACGGTGTTGATCAGCCATGTTCTGGCTGGGGTAGAGGGGAACAACAATTTTGATTACATCGCTCTTTATAACAACGCTGGAGAACCGATTGATCTAAGGGGGTACACCCTCGAATATTTACCCCGGCCGGACGCAGATGTTGAGACCGTCTACAAATGGCGTACATTCACCCCATTTGTAAGCGATTTCTACGTTCTTACCCGGGATGATGAAGACTTTGCGGCCGCGTCTGATGTTGTTTTTGAGCAGCAAATCTTCAATCGAGGATCACTAGCACTAATTGATCCAGATGGGAATTTGGTAGATTTGGTAGGTTGGGGTGATGTACCGGAAGAAAGTTACATTGGTTCCCCCGCGCCCAAGCTTCCACGTGGATCAACATTGGTGCGCCGCCTAGCTCCCCCGTTCACCACCGGTTCAAACGCAGATTTGTTTATGGTCGAGGCTGAGGCTCAACTGCCAGGATGCTTTCCTGAAAACGAAGCGCTAAGCATCTCCCTGCCAGAAACGGTCCCGCCCGGCAATCAATTTGAAGTCCTGATCACAAAATCGGCCGATTCAGACATCAACGAGATTCAGTTTCTGATTCCGGCCGGGTTTGCGCTGGCGCAGGGAGAGCCGGTCAGTGAAGCTACCTACATCGGGGTTCAAACCAGCGACCAACAAACGGTCATCAATCTAAAAGCCCCTACAACGCTGCAGCAGGCTATTCTGCGCGGCAGCACCGTCGTGATTGATGGGGCAGAAACCTGCCTTCCAGCTCAAGTTGTCTCAGTTGAAGGGCGTCTGCCTATCGCAGTGGCGCGCAACTTGCTCGATGAAACGGTCACAATTGAAGGCACCGCCACTATGTTTACGGATGGCTTTTTCGCGGGATCAAGCGGGACAAAATTTTACATTGAGGATGAAAGTGGCGGGGTTCAGGTCTATGTGCCCGGCGGCAAAGGTGGGGTCAATATTCAGCTAGGGGACATGGTACGCGTTACCGGCAAAACAGAATACTACCGCACCTCGCTTGAAGTCATCCCGGCCGATTTTGCAGTAAATATTGAAGTCATTGGGCAGGCGGATGCACAAACGGCCGCGACTCTCATCGATCTAGACTCTGCGGCAAATGACATCGGGCTTAACGGCCGCCTGATATCGGTAAACGGCACCGTTGAAAGCGTTGAGGAATTTAACTTTAGCTACGAAATTGATCTCGTAGACCCAGATGGGAATAAGCTGCTGGTGTACATCGACAAGCTGACCAACATGTCAGTTGTGGATGTGGAAGAAGGGGCAGATTACACCATCACCGGTATTTCAGAATCATGGGATGGCAACATTCGGCTCAATCCGCGCGTACAGGCGGACTTGGCTCGCATCTGGCCTGAAGAAATATTGGTTGAGGTTAGAGCCCCCGCATCAGTTTCTGTTGGACCGGTCGAATACGAAATCGAGATCACAAACTACACTAGTGAACCCCAAACCAACATTTTGGTCACCGCCCCCCGGCCGGAAGGCAACATTGAGAGCATCATTGTGCAAACGGGTGAGACAGGGGTCACCGCCACGCGTGAAATCATCAACTGGGCGATTCCTAAAATGGAACCGGGACAGTCGGTCACCCTCAGAATGAGCGTTTCCCTCAGCGATTCTGGTCAATCTGACGACGGTGGCGCAGACGATCGGGTCTTTTTCTTCCCGGTTCGGGCAAGTTCTGACCAGACAGTGGAACCGGTATTTTCAGAAGATCTGGCCGTGTTCACCAGCGGTATTTTGCCCATCTGGGCGATCCAAGGGTCAGGGGACAAGTCGCCGTACATCGGCCG
>JBCCSO010000178.1:0-8334 GCA_039199965.1 Chloroflexota bacterium
ATTCGCATTTTCCCCTCTGGTTTGTATAATGTGTATACATAATATTTTCCCCAATTTCTTAGTCAAATGAGGTTGAAGTAGCATGCCATCTATATTAGCAATTGATGATGATGAACTCGTTTCACGGACAGTTCAACGCGCTTTAAAACTATACGGTTACCACGTCATGGTAGCCCGTAGCGGCGCTGAAGGATTACAGTTAGCCCGCAGACATCGCCCCGACCTATTCATTTTGGACATCATGATGCCGGGTGCAGACGGCTACCAAATCGCCCGTCAGATTCGTGGTGATCCTCTGCTCCAAGATCTACCAATTTTGTTCTTGACGGCCAAAATCAAAGATGAAGACAAAATTGAAGGCTTCCGTGCTGGCGCGGATGATTACATGACCAAACCGTTTAATATGGAAGAGTTACATCTGCGTGTAAAGGCCATCCTGCGCCGTATTACAGCCACTCAGCAGGGCGGCGGTGTTGTGGATGAGCCACCACAGAAAATTGAGGTTGGTCACGTCATTTTAGACTGCCGTACGTTTGAAGTAAAAACCCCAGACGGTAAGATTTTGCTAACCAACGTCCAGTTCGATCTGCTTTACCATCTGATGAGCAATGCGGGATTGATATTTACCAGTCAGCAGCTTCTACAAGATGTGTGGGATTATCCTCGCGACACCGGTAGCCCGGAGCTAGTTCGGGCACACGTGAAAAACCTGCGTGAGAAAATTGAGCCAAGGCCATCTGAGCCGGTTTATATTCGAACAATCAAAGGACACGGATATACGTTCGCACTTCCAGAATAAACCGTATCCTAATTTGGCTGGCTGTCACCTGCCAAAAGCTTCAAACCAAAGGGTGTGTGTAAACTTATAGTTTATCCACACCCTTTGGTGTTTTTGTTACTAGTGTGTACAGTTGCATTCGGGAAGAAGCTTGTTTTAAATTTTTTTATTCTTTACTAAATAGTTCTCTCGCCGAATAACTAAGATGCGAAAGGTAGGGGCGTCCCTCATGGGCACCCACAAATGACGCTCCTACAACAACTTGAATTCTTGTAATACCCAGCGAGAATTCCATTAAATATTTTTGAGTATGATAGCCGAAGTGAAAAACCCCTACGCCATAATGCCTGACTTAACCAACGCACATGTCTTGGTTGTTGAGGACGAACCATATATTCGCAGCAATTTAATTGACATCCTTGAATCGGATGATTATATGACATCGGCTGTCGAGACAGGCCAAGAAGCGCTTCAATTTTTGATCCAAGCCTCTGTGGGAAATATCGCCGACAAGGGGCCGGTTGAGCTGGTTTTGCTCGACGTGCTGTTTCCACACGGGGCTAGCGGATTGGAAGTGTTGGATAAAATTAGGGGGCATCCCAACGCTGATTTACGCGATATTCGGGTTATCATGCTAACGGCCGTTGATGAACAGCAGCAAAAGATTGATGCACTTACAGCCGGAGCCGATGATTACATCACCAAGCCTTACCATCCGGCCGAGCTGCTGGCCCGTGCACAAACCCTCCTAAAATCACAAAGGCTTGAAAAAGAATTGATGATGCAGCGTGAGCAATTTGCCATGCTCAACACGGTGGGGCAAAGGCTATCCGCCACGTTCGACATGCGTACGGCCTACAGGGAAGGCACAAAAGGTCTCAGGCAAATCCTGAACGTTGAAGCGGCCGCTCTGTTTGTTCAGCTTGACGAACGGAAACAGTTGCTGTGCCACCACGTAGACGTAGATGAAGAAAAATACGGTAAGGTACAAAGCTATCCACCCGTCCCCTATACCAAGAGCATCTTGGCAGAAACTATTCTGCGGCCGGCCGTCATGCGTGTCAATCAACCCAAAGAGCACCCGCTATTTAATCCAGACTTAGATACCCCACCCGGCATCGAGGTGCAATCAATTCTGAGTCTGCCGGTTGTTTTACGGGGGGGCACGTGGGGAGTGATTGCTGTTTTCAACAAAATCAACGGTGATTTTACAGAGTTTGATGTAGACCTAACCGCTTCTTTCTCAACTTCACTAGCCAACACGATCCATAATGCCTTCTTGGTCAAGAAACTCATTCAAACGGGCAAGCTAGCAGCCATTGGCCAACTATCGGCCGGAGTAGCACATGAAATTAGCAATCCGCTCGTGGCCGTCATTGCCAACGCAGAAATGCTCAAGATGTCACTGCCCAAGGGATCAGATGACTTTGAGGCGGCCGATTTAATCTTGCAGGGTGGCGAGCGAGCCCAGACCGTTGTGAAAGGACTGCTCGATTTCTCCAGAGAGCAGCAATACTCATTTAAATCATTAGATCTTAATCAATCTGTACAGCAAGCCCTTAATCTGGTTTCTTACCAGCTCAAAAGCGCAAATGTTGAGCTTGAATCTGAATTTGCGCCAGATCTGCCACGCATTCCAGCCAGTTCAGAGCATCTAAAAAGTGTGTGGATTAATTTAGTCATCAACGCACGTGATGCCATGCGGGATGCAGGGACCGCTGATCCTAAAATTGATCTCATTACCCGCTTGTCGCCAGAAGAGGGATTTATTGAAGTAATTGTGGCAGATAACGGGCCGGGCATATCAGACGCACAGGCCACACACATTTTTGAACCTTTTTACACAACAAAAGATCCCGGAGCAGGGACAGGCCTTGGACTAGCTACAACCCTGCGCATCGTGGATCAGCATGGGGGTAGTATTGAGCTAAATAGCCCACCGGGTAAAGGGGCAACTTTTGTGATTCGCTTACCAATTGAGGCAAAAAGCTAGTTTTCCGGTAAAATAGACATTCGTCCAGAATAGTTGCGTACTAAAACAGCTATTTCGCTTGCCAAGTTTGCTTATTAGCCGGTGCAAGCACAAATTCACTACCCCACTGCGTTAGAATCAAAACGGAAAATTTCATGGATCAGGGACAAGTAACATTGTCGGACGTGCACAAACTCGCACTTCCGTTAAATACTGTGATGACTGGCAGCATTGACCACCAGTCCAGAGTCATCAATTGGGTTGTGGTTTTAACTGATTGGATCGGTATCCGCGAACAGGTTCAGTTAGGCGACTTAGTTATTATTCCGGGAACGCTTCAGTCTGGTGCATCAACGGCCGAACTGCTTAGTGGTTTGCAGACCATGGGAGCGCTTGCAGTCGCGGGTGTTATCCTATTTGATCACGTTGATCCGGTCATCAGCACAGAGTCAGCCAACATTGACCTCCCCCTCTTGATCGTGACCGATGACCTGCCTATGCGCGATGTGCTCAAGGCGGTATCGTCACTGTTACTCGACCGTCAGGCGCAACTTACTGAGCGCGGCATGCAGCTTTACCGGCAGTTGTCTGAGATGTCACGCGAAGAGCAGGGGCTACAGGCGATGACAGACTTAATGTCACGGGTCACCAGCAAAATTGTTGCAGTGCAAGATAAGCGGCTGGAAATTCAAGCGATCAGTGTTCCTGAGAGTAACTCAATCAATTTAACTCAGCTCAATGAAGCACTTCTAAAACGTGAAGACCTGCCACCGGTTCTACGCAACCGTAAGGCGGCCGCACGTACCCGTCAAAGTCACTGGCAACAGCTGCTCCCTGTAGAAAACATCGGCCGGTTGCTAACACCCATCATTTCGGGTGATCGGGCTCGCGGCTATCTGTCGATCATCGGCCCGGCCGACGAGCTAGACATGCTAGACAAACTCACCACAGAGCATGGTGCAGCCGCCTGTGCGCTCGAAATGGCTAAAGCCAAGGCGATCAGCGAGGCCAAAAAAGAACTGCGTGGCGACTTCTTAGAGGGTGTCTTAGCCGGTACGGTCGACAAAAACGAAATTGATCGCTTAAAAATGCGCCTAGATCATGACACCGATCAGGCCCACGCAGTGCTGACGTTTAGCTGGGACAGCGAAAAAGATAATGCGGTACGTCACTTAGAAACGGCCGTCAATTGGGTCCTGTCCAGTCACAATCGCCCGGCACTTGTACACATTTACGGTGGCTCAACCGTGACTCTGTTTCAGGGGCTGCGCAATGAGGATGACATGGGCTCTGCGCGTGAACTCGAACGTCGGCTGCGCGAATATTTAGAAGTTGAAAATCGTGAAGCGATGCTGGTCAGCGGTCTGGCAGGCCCGGCCGAATCTCTTTCAGATTGGCCATTTATCTATCAGCAGGCGGTTCAGGCTATGAAGTTAGGGCAGCGCTTAGGCATGAAAAAGCTGGTTGAGTATGACAGCTTAGGTGTCTATCAACTACTCACTCAGTTGGATGATAATCCTACAGTACAAGAATTTTCGGCCCGGATCATAGGCCCTCTGGCCGATTATGATGAACGTCACCGGAGCAATTTGGTTAATACCATCGCTGCCTACTTTGAGCACCACGGCAACATCAGCCAAACGGCGGAATCACTGTTCATTCACAGAAACACGCTTCTGTACCGGCTTGAACGTATTCGTGATCTAACAGGGCATGATCTAGATCAGGCAGATATGCGTCTAGCACTACATCTTTCGCTCAAACTATGGCAGCTAAGGCCAGAACATCAAACCAATCGGTAAAACTAACAAAAGTTTGTCAGCAACTTTGTTGCAGTTTGCCGATAGAGATTACGAAGCATTTTACCTATACTTTTAATCGAGTTTGCGAAGAGCGCGACTCATGGGAAGTAGTGGGGTTTTGAGGCGACCAATTGGTCGCCTCAAGTTTTTTTTGGGGAAGTCTCTGAGCCAAATCCATTCAATTAAGCTAATTTTCTGTCAAAGATTGTTCTACTAAAATGCCTATAGGCCAAAGCACTGTAGACCAAGTTGATCAAAACAATCAGCTCTATTTAGATGATGATTGAAATGATACTTGACTATGAATTCAGCTGAAGACAGTATGCGGGTATCGGGCAGACTCCTTGTTATACTTTCTGGCTGAAATCGCAGGCTACAATAAATTTATTCCTAAATGGCGTCAATTTGGAAAAATTATCGACAAGACAAGGGGAAAACCCTCTTTTTCACAGTTAATGTGTACAATTTACACAAACCAAAGCCAAGATTCTCTACACCCTTACCAGGTTACAAACAACTGCAAAATCCATATACTTTTAATTGAGTTTGCCATTAGCGCGACTCATGGGAAGTAGTGGGGTTTTGAGGCGACCAATTGGTCGCCTCAAGTTTTTTATAGGGGTGTTTACAAAGAAGCCTAACTCTCAGACAGCTTTATTTTTTCCTTGTATTCATAAACATGGCCGGTGGCAGGCTGTAGCCATATTGCTTCAGTACTGGGCCACAATCTGGACGCAACCCTGAAGAGGCGTGTCCTCCTGACACCTTCCCGTCTGCACGATCTCCTTCATCATAAAATTTAAAAATGTCGTTTAAGACAACCGTATCACCTTCCATTCCAGCCACTTCTGTAATGTGTGTGATTTTACGGCTACCATCCCGCAAACGGGCCGCTTGAACGATAAAATTTACCGATCCAGCGATCTGTTTACGGACGACACTAATGGGCAGATCTTCCCCTGACATCAAGACAAGCGTTTCGAGGCGTGACAAACACGATCGGGGATCATTAGAGTGAACTGTTGTCATACTGCCATCATGTCCCGTGTTCATCGCCTGTAGCATGTCTAGTGTCTCTCCGCCACGGCATTCTCCCACTACAATGCGCTCTGGTCGCATGCGCAAGGCGTTTTTAACGCAATCGCGAATGCTTACCTCCCGAGGTGTATGAGGCGTTGGTTTTTTGGTCTCTAAGCGCACCACGTTCCGCTGCCAAAACTGAAGTTCAGCCGCGTCTTCGATAGTCACAGTACGCTCATGCTCTGGAATGTAGCCCGACAAGCAGTTGATCAGCGTTGTCTTACCAGAGCCTGTACCACCAGACACCACAATATTCTGACGCCCGACAACAATGGCTTCTAGAAAATAAGCCATGTCTTTTGTAAGTGACCCGAAATTCATCAGATCACTAATACCCAATTTGTTTTTAGAAAATTTACGAATGCTCATGCTAGGGCCGTCAATGGCCACCGGCCGCATTACGGCGTTAAAGCGAGATCCATCCGGCAGACGAGCATCAACCAGCGGATTCTCGCTGTCAGCCATGCGACCCAAAGGGAGCGCAATCCGTTTGATGATGCGCTCCGCATGATCGTCATCTAAAAACTTATGGCCAGTTTCATGCAATCGGCCACTCATTTCAATAAAAATGACGTATGGGCCGTTGACCATAATTTCAGATATTTCATCTGAATGCAGAAATTTTTCTATTGGGCCAAAGCCAAACGCTTCGTCCAAAATGTTGGCAAAAAAGACTTCTTGCTCCGCTTCTCCAGCCGGTGGCGATATTCGCCCTTTTTCCATCAGATGAGCTAGTGCATTGACTGCTTTTTCTTCGAGAGCTTCCGTCCGCTCCAGAGGCAAATCAAGCGAGACATCTGGTGCCAGCACTTTTTTACGCAGCATATCTGCAATCTGGAGCTGCATAGCCAACTGATCTTTTTCAGGATCATGAAGCCACCCCCGCTGACGAGGTGCTTCTTCTGGGTCGGCCTGCAAGTCAGCGAGTAACGGATGGTCTAAACGTGGAACAGACTCTTTTTTGTCAGATGAAAGGCCATCATCGTTCTCCCCAGCAACTTTTTGTTGATGTACCATATCATTAGGAACGACCGCCTTGGATACGGATGTAGTAAAGGCTGGATCCTCTGACTGAGGGCGTTTTTTGCGGCCGGTCGACGGCTTGGATTGTTTAGAGCGAAAAAGTGCCAATTTGCTGTCCTATATCCTTAACTTCAGTATGGACATTATAAGCAATTGGCCCTTTTAAAATCACTCACCAGTATGTCATTCTGGACCCTTAGTACGGCCACCAACAAGTCGTGTGTTGGAGGTTTCTACCCAACTGAAAAGGATTTAACACTTGTTTCGTGGTGCGTTAAACACAGCCCTTGAAGAGTAACGAAACACACTCAAGCCGATCTGGCTGATGGCAATAACTATGGCGTCACCTGCAGGGGTTCGTTATACCAAATGGACATGACCTCAACCCAGCTGTTGCCAATCTGCAGAGGGATCTCTGTTCCGTTAAGATCATAAAAAGTCAGCATGTCATTACGCCCTTCACGCTTCCAGATGCCATCATATCGCTGACCATCTCTGAAAATGACCACGTTCCCCTGCCCCCACATCTGGATTTCAACAGACAGCAGATGGCACGCATTGTCCCGAATCTCTTCACAGATGTTTGGATCATCAACGTGGTTGACGAACGGTACAACGATGTTGGTCGCGCGTACTTGTTGATTGGTGTTGCCATCGTTGTGGGGTGATCCGGCCGCAAAGCGCAGATACGTGTTGGTGGCTGGGTCATAGCTCCACGTCACGTTTTCCCACAAAAAGTTGAGCGAAATTTGGCTGGCCGAAGTCCCATCGGGCGGTGGTTCACTTGAAAACGCCATTTGCTCACCAAACGCTGGCGCGCGATTTTGGCTGATTGAATCAAGCGTTTCGCGCAGTCCAAACGGATTGCCATAGAGCGTGTGCTCAGTCGGCTTGTTTTCACCGGTACGGTAATAGCCTACATTGCCCGCGCCCAGTACGCGATCAGAGAAATCTGAGGAGAGGAGCTTGTTGCTGACACCTGTACTCGCACCTGAGTAAACCAGTGCCGCGTCGTACATGGCAGGTAGCTCAACGTCGATTAGACGAGCACTGCGGATCGGACCTACTTTTTCAGGATCATCCCCGTACACAATCAGGGTGAAGCGGGTTAGACTGCCTTCCGTAATGTGCTCAAAAACGATATCCGCATCGTTTAGGCCAGACTGAGGCCGGACCCACTGCGGCGGTGAGTTTGAGATTTTTACCGCCAACGGCCGACGCTGCAACTTTGCCGGATCAATCTCTTCACCTGTCAGAGGATTGCGATTGTCACCAAAGTCTTCTGGCTCAACCAAAACAAGCCCCGGCAAATTCAGGCTGTTATCGACCGCTTCTTGTGTTGGTGTGGGGGTGATGGTGGGTTCCGGTTCTGGTGTATCTGGCTCATCAATTTCGATAACAGGCGGTGGCGGTAAAGTTGGGGGTGTGGTTGGTGTCGGTGGAATTTCAACCGTTGGTTCGGCCGCCTGATTCCCTTCATTTACCTCTATATTTTCCAGAGTGGGTGCAGGCTCAATCGCCTCAGGTGTCGTACCACACGCAACCAATAAGAAAATAACCGCAAGAAAATAGCTTAGTTTTTGAATATGTCGTTTCATAGTTAGTCGTTAGGTATTTATTCAGCAAGAGGATAAATCCTCCTGCTATCAACGACGGCCTTTGGCCTAGGTGAAGACCAA
>JBCCSO010000179.1:0-8331 GCA_039199965.1 Chloroflexota bacterium
ATAATCAGTATTATTGAAAATGTTGTTGTAATTAATTTTTGGCGTATTACCAAAAGAAGAGGTTGTAATAGCCCCAACAATTTCTTCATCGTCGCTACCGGAAGCATAATTATCGACAATAGTGTTGTAAAAAATCTCTCCTTGATCACCAGAAAATGACTCATAGAAAATTCCGGGGCCATCTTCTACACCTACAAGAAGAAAGCTTCTATTAAAAGCAATAGTGTTACTTATAATGCGGTCATTACCAGATATACCAGCTCCTCGTCTTGCTGTATTTCCAATGATCATGTTATTGAGAATATCATTGCTTCCCCCAACAATTCCGCCGCCTTCGTTCCTAGCCCCATTATTCAAGATAGTATTAGATTCAATCACACTATCATTAGCAAGTATCCCGCCACCGGAACCCTCACTCGAGTTATCAACTATCAAATTATCTTTAATTGTGCTGTTAAATGCTCGTATCCCGCCACCAGAACCAGACTCGTTGTCAAGTATCTTGTTACCTACTATTTCACTGTTTTCCGCATTAAGCCCTCCCCCAAAACTACTGCTATTATTTTGAATCAGATTGTTGGTTATCAGGCTATTCGAAGCAAAGATCCCCCCCGCCAGATTAGATGAATTATCTTCAATTACGCTATTACTAATAGTCCCATAAGTTAGATAAACGGCACCTCCATCGCCTCTCTCTGGATGGTTATTTTGGAAAATGCTATTTGAAATAAGACTTGGCTCAGTAGAGCTTCCAACATTTGAAATACCCCTTATGCTGTTATTTCGAACTGTGCAGTTATCAACATAAAGTGATTGAGCAGAAATAGCTGATTTGGGAGAAAATACAAACGTACTTCCTGCATATTCAACAATACAGTGTTGTAAAATACTACCTCCCAAATAATTCTCGTTCTCATCAATCTGACTCTTCGTGGCTGTGCTAGAAAACACTATGTCACCCCAATCCCCGGGACTGGGATCATCTAAATTAGAAGTAAAAATTATTGGATTATTACTTGACCCACTTGCTATCAGCTCCCCATTAATTCGCATGCCTTTTCCAGCATGAAATTTCAATATAACACCTGGTTCAATGGTAAGTGTGGCCTCCTCCCAAACATCAATACTTTCAACTACTTCATATGGGCTATTCGATAACGTCCAAGTTGTATCTGTGGCAATCGGCCCGCCGACCTCTGTGTGTGGTTCGGCGTTTGTAACCTGAAATAGACTCAAGCTTATCAGAGGTAGTATACCTATCAATATCACACCAGCGATTTTCTTAAAGCGCAACATCATATCATCACCCCATCATTATCTATGTCAACTAGCGGCAAAACTCGATCACATCCGTAACGTATAAATACATTCAAAGTTGGATTCCCACTCAATTTACTTGGGAATTTGACATCATCTGAGCTCTCTAAAAATAATCTTGGGGTAAAGTTTTTTTTGTCATCCATGTAATCCTCCAAATTTGCAGGGGCTGAATCTCATAAAAGTAATTTTTTAAGGGTTACTGGGCATTTTTATGAGCGACAAGTACTATACAACAGGTGTTATAACCTCACAATGGATCACCTATTTGACCGCCTACCCAACTAAACACGCCCTATTTGTTGTGACGTCTCTAGCTACCTAGTATCCAAAAATGCTCAAAGCGAAATGTGATAGAGAACTTGCCTGAATCGTTAGGATCAGCCCAACATACAAATACATACCCTTGCCCTTGGTCAAACCCTATATTCAACCTATCCTCATAGTAGAAAACCTCTACTGGATATTCGGCGACAGCATCTACATACTCAGTAGGAACAAGCCCCAAGCAAGCATTTACAAGGTCTTCTACGCTAAACAGGCTCGTGAAAACGGTTTTTCCACCTATCTTCTCTGACAGAAAAATGCCCACTGCGCCACTCTGTCCTGTGGTTTCACTAAAATACACAGGGTGTATAAAACCACCATGAGTATCTGAGGACCGCATTGAGTGAGTATTCGCTCCATCTACAAGATGCTCTGAAATGATGGAATCAATCCAGGCTTCATCAACAAAATGATAGAGATATCCATTATGAGTTTCTTCTCGGGTTTGCACATCTGCATCCACAATAGGACTAACAAAAAATTGATTCGCTGTTCCAAACACCCTATTCTGAATGAGCGTAGGAAGGGGCGTTACGGTTGGTGTAGGGGTTCTAGTCGGCCTTGGGGTTTTGGTAGGTGTTGAGGTAGGCACAGCGGTATTTGTTGGTACAGGGGTGTCCGTTTCAACAACGGCCGCTACCACAACAGGACTAGATGGCTCATTAGCAATATCCCGTTCATTCCCACCACCAGAATTAAACATCCAGATAAGCCCAAAAAGGGCAACTAGAGCAACCCCACCACCAATGTAATATGGTGTATTGTCAGTTGTATTAGCCGTATGGGCCCTCTTCTGAGCCTCCTGTTCATCAAACCAAGAATCCACCTTATCTTTCGGCCGGTCCCGGTTTGTCTCACGTACAGGCGTTACAACTGCCCTAGTCTCCCGAACTGGCTCTCTAACGGGCAGATTTGGCTCGACTACGGGTAATGTCTGTGTCACGGATAAAGAAGTGTTTTCAGCCGGAATTGTGGCCGATGAAGCAACAAGCGCAACATACCCCTCAACTTCGTCAAGAAATGAATTGCAAAACTCGCATCGATGCGAATCATAATCTTCTGGAATATCTGCTAGACAGTTAGCGCACGGGGTCTTGTATCGCCGTGTTGAAGACTGTTCACCTAAAACCCGTTGCATAATTTCTTGGGCTATTTCAGCGGCACTTTTCTCTTGTCCTTGGAGGGGAATAACTTCTTGATTAACCTGCCTCCGCTCCTCCTTGATCACTTCAACCCTTTGAACTTCAGTTTCAATCGTTTCGTTGACACGATCTACAAAATCAATTGGAGATTTCCCTTCCTCTATGATTAAAGGAGGCAAATCAAGAGGCGGTTCAGGCTCAATTAATGGTTCAAATCGCTCAGCAAGTTCCTCCGCTGGCGGTTGATATGCTGGGGCTTCTATCGCTAACAGTCGGTCTAGTCTTAATTCAGCCGGGGCTTGGAAACCTAAATCTTGCTCAACCGCACCCTCTAAAAGCGATAGCTCCTCAAGATAGTCGATTAACTCATCTCGATAACCTGCTTGTGCTGAAAAGTAATCCGCTTTGTAGTCCTGCTTTCTAAAATGCTCTGTCCAATCATTTGCATACTGAGCAACTCCCTTTCCAACCTTTTGGAACTCAGCAAGGGCAATACTAGCAAGCCCTAACTGCCAGCCGCCTCGAAGCGTGCCTCTGAGTGCAATGTCAAGATAATCAATCGGCTGACCTTGATCTAAAGCCCTCGCTCCGGTGCTTAATGGCGGTGTCTGTTCAAATTCTTTGACCGTTGTTGTAAGCATCGACAAAGCGAGCATTGTAGAGCCATCCCCTTCTTGTAAGTGGCCGATTTCATGGGCAAGTAGGGCTCCTAAGTATTTGCTTTTAATCAACCCTGATGTGACATATAAAGCGGTTCCCATCGAAAAGGCTGATGCTCCCTGATTGCTCAAGATGTGAATCGAATCAAACCCCTTTACTTTAGCCCCCATACGTTCGACGATCTGGTTGAGCACAAAAAGAATTTCATCCAACTCCCGTCGGCTCGGTTCTCTCGCCCCAACCACTCGCCTTGTCACTGCATTTGCCTGACTTCCCCCATTAAAAACCTTCTTGATTTTGGGAAATTGCCTCACTCCGTTTTCAAATAACCAGCTAAACCCATAAGACATAGCTGCCCAAATTGGAAAAAACGAAAAGAAGGCAAATACATCGCTTGTATTGAAGACGTTGAAAACAAAGAGCGCAACCAATATTGCGGGCATGAGCATTATCCCCACACCTATCATCACGCCTCTTGTGCTGAATGTCTCAGCTCTTAATGTCTTGTCAAATAGATTTGTAGCCTCGTGACGGCTTGAATAGTAGTTCATAAGACTACCTCCGAAAATGCTCTAGTCTTTCATGCCAAAAGGCTTTTTTGTCGCCTTCTTTTTCTTCTTTGGAATCACAGTTTCTTTGTTTTTAGGTGGCCGTTTACTCTCAGGCTTTTCCTTTGTCGTAGGCAATTCTGATTCAATGGAGCTGGGTTCAATTTGTTGTTGTTTTTCTATTTTTCTTCTTTTTAGCTCTCGTATTTGCGGCCGCTGATCCTCAATGAGAGGGACATCCCCTATTCGCCTGATATGCACCTTGCCAGCTCGTCTTTGACGGATGACAAAAGCCTCTCCTGCTCGAAGGGCCGCAACCTCGTTCATGTCGATTTTAAAGGCGTGTTGAATACGGCTTGATCCAGCTCCAGTTGTATCCCCATCCATGTGCTGCATACTGCTTTCAAGTTGGAGGATCGTTCCGGCCAGCGTCCCAACTTCTTCAGGAAAGTCTGTGGCCATTAAAATTTTCGTTCTTGTATTGGCCAATACCAAGCGCCGATTTTCTGGGTCTTTTAAATTGCTTGTATCTTGGGTAGCAAGCACAACACCCATCTGACTTGACCGGGCAAGACTTAGAAGAGCAATGATGCTGGCATTATTAAACTGACCAAATTCATCTACGATAAGTAGTGCGGGACGTCGTTGCCGCTTTCCCATAAAGTCTTTAACATCCTCAACGAGAAATTCTAAAAACCGCTCGGCCGTATCCCCCACGCTCTGAGTTCTCATTGAAAAAATGGCACAGCGAGTTTCTTCAAGAGAAAAGCCTTCTGGCCCAACCGTTTTTGAAAACACCCTTTGGAGCGGCCGTATTCGTTGAGCAAGTCCCGCAATATCTCGATCACTTAGCCCTTCTATCGCTTCGACTTCGTAAGGGTCATCTTTGTAGGCGGTCAATAGCCACTCTTTTGAAATTCTGTCTCTGACTTCTTCAAAGGATCTGGGGCATCCAACGGGGGCAAAACAGACAAGTTGAAGAATATCCCTGTTTAGATCGGCGTAAAAGGTTGCATTCCCTTCAGCCTCTCTGACCCCAATTAGTGCGGCTAAACGATTGTAAACGTCGGTCGCATGGCCGTTAAAGCCATTGTACACGGCTCCATTCTGACTAAATCCCAATCGAAATATGGGGGCAACGCCCCGGCCGTAACGGTGTGCCAAAGAACGAACTCCTAAAGCTAGGCTTGCATCCCCCTTCCCATCGATAAAAAAGACATCCCGATCCGTGGAAACGAGCGTTTCATAAATAATCCTTTTGAGCGTCTCTGATTTTCCAGCTCCGGTGGCTCCTAAGACAAACATATGTTGATCTAGTAGAGATTGATCAAACTGCAGCCAGCCTGAGTTTTCTTCAACACCATTCCCATTGTTAAATCGATCCCCCTTTATTTTGACCCCAAGCCTCAATTTTCCGGCCATTGGGGATAGTTCAGCCTTTTGGGTCGCCTGAACTCCTAAAGCTCGATCCATCTCCCGTCGTTTTTCTTGTTGTATACGTAGCTGTTCAGCTAGGCTTTTAGGTTTTGTGAAGTTTGCCACGAAGAAGAACCCATCTACTAAGTAAGTCATAAATGGTGAGGCTGAAGCTGCAAGCACCCACCTAAGCCGTATATCTCCAATCAATTGATTTAACAGGATTACAGAAACAACCGCTATTAAAAATACGAAAAAACTTCTTGTGATAAACCTTTCAACTCGAGAGCCATGAAATGCTAAAGCAAGAAAAAACGAGATGGGCCCCAATACAACTGACCAAAATACAAAGAGGATGGCTATAACAACAAGCCAAGTCACAAAGGCTGAGCTGCTAGACTCCTGTGTCTTATCCAAGAAATTTTAGTCGTTCTGATTTTAGTCCTTCCACTCATTGGTGATCATGTAGACTTGAAAGGTATTGTCATCCTCTGCATACGCTTCAATAGCTCTTTTCACCACACTCTCAGTCTCGTGAGTTACATAGTACCATACGTATTCATAGTCCTCTTCAAGCTCAGTAATGATATTCTCCATCCGCTTCCAACTCTTTTGGGTTAGCTCAACCTCAACACCCACAACATGGCCTCTGGTATAAACTTCGCCATCTACCAAGTGCCGCTTGCTCTTTCTTTTTCTCTCAGCACTGACTTTTCTTTCAGGTATCCAGACGGCATTTTCAACTTTACTCTCAACAAGCAATCTGACCGCATTAACCCACCATATGTGATTTAGTTTTCCCTGAGCTGGCTCTCGATATGGGAACGGTGTCAACAAGAGATTCATTCCATCTTCGCTCAACCAATACCACGTAGGAAATTTAGAGCTCAAAGTCTCCCCCTCGATTAATCCTGCCTTTCTCCACCTTCTCAGCAAGCTCTTTACCGTTTCTTTCCCAACAAGACCTGTCGCTTCAGGGCTATATTTTGAGGCAAGAATCCTCAAATGATCAAACGTTATAGCGTATTGGTCAGCCATAAACTGAAAGATTTTTTCGTCCCTTTCAGTTAGTCGAATTTTTCCTTTGTCTGAACGTCGTCTTCTAGCCATAGTGAAAACAGTATATCAAAGTTAAATGCACACTTATCTTTCTTCTGGATTGACTCTCCCCCACTCCCCATGCTAAAAGCTCATACTAATTTGACTGACTACATAGATGCAGAGATTTGATGAAAATCCACACAGCGATGAAGAAGCACCATTTTCCCAAGAGACCATGCACACAATTATGTGTGACATCGGGATTCAACAACTTTTCACTCAGACTTTCGGCCGCACTCCGGCCGTCATCGATGGGGTTATCAATGATCCAGACTATGAAGGATTCAAAGTCGAATTTCTATACGAAAAACAATTGAATGATACATCCTCGATAGAAATGGGATCGCCCCTTTCTCAACAACTAGAAGAAGCCTGTATCGACTATATCAATGCCAGCCTTCCCGATGAAATTCAGATACCAATCGGAACACAAAGCAATCTCATCCTTGATATTCTGTCTAAGCTGTAAACCTTGGGCTTTTCGCCCAAGGCATTCCCCTACTCAACCCACCCCTTTGGGCTTTCCATGCAGTGAAGCAGTCTAAGCTCTCCCACAACATCGATCTCGGCCGCACCGCAAATTTTGATCGACTTGTTTAAATGCAAATAATCTGGCTCGTAAAATCCTCCTCCGAAAGGGCTCTCAATAGGCACGTACTCAATAAACAAGCAGTGCCTTGAACCACTTTCCAAGATACTCTCTTTCAACCACTCTGGATTGAATTTGTAAAAATCTGTCTCTATAAAATGCGTGGCTCTGTATCTCACCTTCTGATCAATCAGATCCTCTTCGAGCAAAACGACAAAGCTAGCTTGCCGCTCACTCACCCTACTGACAAAAGCCTTACTCATCATAAACGACTGAATTAAATCGTTCAGCACCTCTTTCCCTTCCCCCTTTTCAAACAAAGACTCTAGTTGATGTTTAAATATTATTCCTCTGACTTCCTCCATTTTATCTCTTCAAAGTAATTAATTTATTTGGGATTTGCTTCCCGTACTTCTTGCACGTCATGAGTCAAAAAGAACATCAAAATTTTTCGTACGTAGGCGAAAATATTTTGATGTTCTTTTTGATCTCATGCGAGAGTGCAAACGGGATGCAACGCCTGAATAAATTTTGAGGAGATGGCTCCCCCTCCTCACCTTGGAGGGGGCTGGGGGGAGGTTCATTTCGTCGATAAAACATGCTATGATCGGCCAATCGATGGAGGTTTTTACACCCCCACCGACTTATTGAACTAAAGATTCTTTTTGCATCTGCATACGACGCAAAGATTCTTGTTCTTTCTTCTGGTGTGTTCCAAATATTGCCAGAAGATTCCCTCACGGGAATTGACCCAGTAGATCAATGTAATCATTGAGACTACTATCAGGATCATTTCGAAGGCTGTATTGCCCATTGGAATGTTTTCTGAAAAATTAAGCTGAATGGAGGCTTTTACACCCCCATTCGATACATGGAAGATCTACTCGTCTTCCGTCAGAATGCAATGAGACTCATTCATTCTGTTCATGCAGTCCGTACAGGTAGCATAGATTTCTATGCACCTTGTACGTTCCTTTTCCTTCACCAACTTGATGTGAAGAATATGGATTGCTGAAATCGCTCCAACCCAAACCGCAAATAGAATTAAATCTAAGATTAGTTCTGTCATGAGTATTCATACTCAAATTAAATACTTGAAAGGTTTCTCCTTTCTATTTCATCAATTTGAATAAGCAGCAAAAAGCAAGGAGGAATCCGCAGGAGCATTCCTTGTTTTTTACTGCCGCCGCTCACTCACTAAAACCCGTGTACAAGCAGAAATAGTCAAGGC
>JBCCSO010000180.1:0-8303 GCA_039199965.1 Chloroflexota bacterium
AAGAAAAGGTGAGGAATCGTTATGCCATATACGGTAAACAAAACTCAGCACTTCCCATACGCGCCACAAGTTGTTTATGAAGCTGCTAAAGGGGCTATGGAAGGGCTTGAGGGGACGCTACAAGAAGACAAACCGGAAGAATTCAAGCTGGTCGCCCAATTTCACAAAACGATTTTAGGCAAAGTGTTGGGGGATAGAGCTTGGATGGAGGTTGTTATATCGGCCGATGGGGAGTCTTCTTCAAAGCTGGATCTAACAGCTTATCCACTAAATGCAGTTGGCCAAAAGCTTATGTTTGGTGCCAGAAAAGGGGCTCTTGCCACCCTTTTGTCTTGGTTTGACGCTCACTTAAATCATCGACTCCCAAAAGAAAATTCATGAACTGAAGTTCAATCTGAACCTAGTGGTTTGTCAATCATGACGTGATGGAAATTTCAGCAGGATAAACCACTGTAGGCTACGTCAAGGGTTTCCATCTATCCATCCTTGACGTAGCACTAGTGCTTCGCCAAGCTTCTTTTACCGCGTGATGATTGCCAAATTGGGAAGCTTTAAGTGTTTGTCCTAATTAGGAATTAGGCAATATTTATTTGGTCAAACACTAGTGCTTCTTCAAATTTCTTTTGCACGATAGCTGTTTCCAAATGACGAAGCTTTAAGTGTTTTTCGAGATTTCAACCCGGCCATATTTCCTTGAGCACGCACTGGCGACACCTTGATAAATACAGTTTTGTCATAAGTCAATGACAAAAATTTGCTTTAGGTTAACCTTTTCATGTCAATTAAATTGGTTACAATTTTGTTGAATATTAACAAGTATTCATGAAATTTTTAGGCAAATCAAACGATTGACATCGGAGGAACCCCATCACTCCACAAGTTTTCCAACCCTCAATTATGATCTCCTTGACCACTCGCCAGCGTGATCTTCTACGTTACTTGCTCGATAGCGAAGAGACGCTGATTGTCGCAGATTTGGCAAGCCGGATGGGTTTGTCCTCTCGTCAGGTTAATTACGGCTTGAAAGGGGTTCGCACTTGGTTGGAACAGCGTGGCATTCCGCTGCGCATCACCCCCGGCGTAGGAATAGAGTTGATTACAACATCTGCGAAGCGGGACGAGCTGTTGCAAGAGCTTAAATCTGGTGACGAATATGAACTTGTGTTGTCGGCCGGACAGCGGCGACAGTTAATTGCTCTGCAGCTCCTACTGAAAGAGGATCCGGCTGTTCTAAATTACTTTCAAGACGTTATTCAAGTTTCGCGCACAACCATTCTGAAAGACTTGGAAGATGTTGAAGTGTGGCTGAACGAGTTTACTCTTGATTTGGTCAGAAAACCCAATCAAGGAACTTGGCTGGAAGGCAGTGAGTGGAAGATTCGTCAGGCTTTAACCGCTCTGCTTTGGGGAGAAACAGTCTTCGATGACCCGATCTTTTCGACGAATCACGTACAAGGGCTTGCATTTTCGCTTGAATCAGATGCCAAGCTGCTGCCAATTCTAGAAGAAGCACTAAATTTAACACAAGAGTTGCCCATTTCAGATGCGACAACCCTTGTGGCATCAGCAGAGATGGAGATGGGAGGACGATTTACAGATCACGAAGTACTCCATCTTTCGCTTGCTTTAGCGGTGCAACTGTTCCGCATCGATCAAGATCAGATCATTACGCAGGACATCATCAGCCATATTGAAGCTGAAAAGCTGCACAAAAACCCTGTGTGGACGCATGCGCAGAACCTCTTGCTAGACCCGTCTTTGCATGATCAGCTATCGTTTGAAAATGAGGTTAATGCCTTTGCTATTTTACTGCTGGCAGGAGCAAAGAACGAGAGATGGCCGGGAGATCCTGAAACTGAAAAAGAGTATGAAGAGCTCATCGGCCGACTTTTGAATTTGGCTGAAGAAGCTTATGAATTGCCTGGGTTAGCCTATGATGCAACCCTGCGCGACGGCTTGATTTCAAACGTGATCCCGGCCTGTTTGCGCCAGCAGTTTGATTTGTGGTCTCCCGTTGCCCGGCAGTCTGGTCATCTTTCGGCCGAAAAGTATGCCTTTGAACACGAAATCGCCACAGATTTGGCAGATGAGGTCAAAAAGCAGACAACCTACGATTTACCAGATGCTGAAATTAATAACTTAGCCATGTTGCTAAGAGCGGCATGGATACGGGAACGGCCGCATAAAGAACGAGACGTTGTGATTGTATGTCCGAGCGGAATGGCTACGGCCCAGCTGCTCATGGCGAGGCTCAAAGCACGCTTTCCAAGATTGGAAAAGCTGGATGTTGTTTCTATGCGCGAGATAGCATCAAAAAACTTGACAGATGAGGATTTGATCTTGACAACAGTTCCTCTAAACAACTTGAATCTTTCAGCCACAGTCATACAAGTGCATCCACTACTGCTGCCTGAGGATGTCGCAACCATTACTAACTGGTTGGCGAAGTAGAAACGTGAACGACCACAGAGCTTTGTCCTATAGGGCGCAGCCTGTGAAACCTTTCTGATTCGGAAGTTTGCAATCCGGTCAGGAGGAAAATAATAAATTGTGTGCTTCAAACTTTTAACTGAAAGCCACACTACTTTTCTCAAACTCAAAACTATTTAGAAGAAAGGAGAGACAAATATGAGAGAAAGATTGCAAGCATTTGGCGGATTCATGGCAGGAATGGTAATTCCAAATATTGGTGCATTCATTGCTTGGGGGTTGATCACAGCCCTCTTCATTCCAACTGGTTGGATACCCAACGAAGGGTTTGCCGCGCTAGTTGGGCCTATGATTCTAAACTTGCTGCCGATTTTGATCGGTTACACCGGTGGTAAGATGATTCACGGTCATCGCGGTGGTGTCATGGGTGCCATTATGACTATGGGTGTGGTTGTTGGATCAGACATTCCTCAGTTCTTGGGTGCTATGATTGTTGGTCCTTTGGGCGGCTGGATCATCCAGAAAATTGATGACGCTCTCGAAGACAATATTCCGGTTGGCTTTGAGATGTTAATCAACAACTTCTCAATCGGTATCGCTGGTACGCTGTTGGCCATGTTGTCAATGGTTGTTATTGGACCGGTTGTTGAAGGTGTAACCAACTTCTTTGGCACCATCGTTGATTGGATGGTTAGCGCACGGCTCCTCCCATTGGCAGCCATCATCATTGAGCCAGCGAAAGTTTTGTTCATGAACAACGCTTTGAACCACGGTGTACTGGCTCCACTTGGTGTAGCAGCTGCTGAAGAAAGCGGCCGCGCTATTCACTTCTTGCTAGAAACAAATCCTGGACCGGGTCTTGGCTTGTTGGTGGCATACTGGGTTGCTGGAAAAGGTCTGATGAAACAGTCAGCTCCCGGCGCGATGATCATCCACTTCTTGGGCGGTATCCATGAAATTTACTTCCCATATGTACTGGCGCATCCCATCATGATTTTGTCAGTTATCGCTGGTGGATTCGTTGCTGACCTGTGGTTCACCATCATGGGTGCAGGATTGGTAGCTACCCCATCACCTGGCTCAATCTTTGCCTATCTAGCGGTTACACCTCCGGGACAATACTTTGCTGTTCTAACCGGTGTAGCTCTTGGCGCAATCGTTGCCGCTGTAGTCGGTATAGGATTACTCCGCTTCCGTCCAGTTGCGATTGGTGAAGCAGATGACGAAGAGATCCCAGATGCCGGTATGGTTCCGGGTCTAAACTAATCATCGTTTAGGCGAAGTAATAGGAACGGGTACCTCATCATAGTTTCAATATGGCAGATCGGTTTCGTTCCTTCTTTATCTTAGAAGCACTTCCAATTTATTGGAATCTCCTTTTTCCCAATCCCCCTTTTTAACGAAAGGGGGAGCGGGAAATAGGTAGCTTTATTTCTTCAAACTGATATTGCGTGTATCAACTTAGAATTTGTGATTAATCCATATGGAAACTCAAAAAACAATTCAACCCTCGACGGTTAGTGAAATTATTTTGGCTTGTGAAGCTGGAATGGGCTCTAGCTTGATGGTTGTTAATTTGCTCAAGAAAAAACTAAAAAAAGCTGGTATTTCAAGTGTTACTTTGAAACATAAGCCAGCTCGATCGGTTGCGGCCGATACTCCTCTTATTGTTGTTCACAAAAGCCTAGCTAAGGTTGCGCGCCGCGCGGCACCAGAAGCAGTTATTGTGACCTTTAACTTTTTTATGAATGATCCGGCGTTTGACAAACTCATTCAATCTTTTGTGAATGACGAAGAGATTGTCAGCACTGTGTAGTGTACCCATGTCTATTTTAACCCTAGAAAGAATTAAATTGAATGGGCAAGCTTCAACCAAGGAAGATGCTATTGAGCAAGTTGGCGAACTGCTTGTACAAAGTGGAGCCGTGGAAGAAGGTTATTTGCCCGGCATGCAAGAGCGTGAAGCAACGATGTCAACCTACCTTGGGAACGGTGTTGCCATTCCACACGGAATGCACGAAAGTGTGCAGTTTATCAAACGGTCAGCCGTTTCTGTTCTACAGCTTCCACAGGGGGTAGAGTGGGAAGACGGTGAAATGGCGTACTTGATTATTGGTATTGCTGCCACTTCAGACGAACACATTGGCATTCTGTCTAACTTAGCCGAAGTTGTTGAGGAAGAAGAAGCTGTCATGGAATTAGCCAGAACTGCTGACCCTGAGTTTATTCTCAATCAGCTAAACCAGCAGCCACAGCCTGAATAATTTTTGAGAATTTGTCATGCAGCAACTTGATTTAGTCATTTACAATGAAACAGGTTTACACGCCCGCCCTGCAAAGGCTTTGGTCAAACTGGCCAAGAGTTTTGATTCTGATATCAAAATTCAGCACGGGGAGAAGAAGGTCAATGCAAAGAGCATGATTTCGGTCCTAACTCTGGGTGTCAAGAAATCTGGGCGTATTTTTGTTGAAATAGACGGTGATGATGAGGTAGCTGCCAGCGAAGCGATTGAAAGTGCGGTTGTTAGCGGGTTGGGTGAAGAAGTCAAAGCACCAAAAACCAATGGTCATACTGTCGCCCATAAAATGATGGAGCAAAAACTTGCAGACAACCAAATGAAAGGGATTCCGGCCTCAACTGGTTTGGCTCACGGCCCTGTTTTTAGATGGTCTGAGAAGTCTTTTGATCTGCCGTCTGATTATGCGGGCGCAGCGGAAGAGCTGAAACAGTTTGCTGATGCTGTTCTGAAGACGCGTACAGAACTGAACGCACTGGTGATTCGGATAACGGCTGATCTGTCTGCGGAAGAGGCGGAAATTTTTAATGCCCATCTCGAAATTTTGGCTGATCAAGAGCTGCAGCAAGAGGTTAAGGACCGGATCAAAGCTGGTGAAAATAGTGCGCAGAGCTGGTATGCGGTTTGTGACGCACAAGCAAATGCACTCAGTCAGATTGATGATGAGACGCTCGCGGCGCGGTCGGCCGATGTGCGTGATGTGTGCGGCCGATTGCTGGCCCATCTGCTCAACCAGTCGCAAAGTGGTAAAACGCTACACCAACCATCGATTTTGCTGGCACGCGATTTGTCTCCGTCTGACACTGCTAGTCTCAACGCAAATTTGGTGCTCGCCTTTGTAACTTCAGAAGGTGGACCCAACGCGCACAGTGCCATCATTGCCCGCGCAATGGGCATCCCGGCCGTTGTTGGCTTAGGCCCGGGCATGGACAGTATTTCTGATGATGCAACCCTAATTGTGAACGGTGCAACCGGTCTTGTTGAAGTCAATCCATCGGACGAATCAATCGAAAAAGTTAAAGCTGAGCAGGACAAACAAGCGCAAAAAGCGGCTGCTATGCTGGCTGTGGCCAAAGACTTTGCGCTGACCCAAGATGGGGTACGTGTTGAGGTGTTTGGAAATGGTGGATCAGCGGCTGACTGTGGGAGCTGCAAAGGAAACGGTGCGGAAGGAATTGGCCTGCTTCGGACAGAATTTTTATTTCTAGGAAAGAATGAGGAGCCAAGCGAAGCGGAGCAGTACGATACTTACTCAAATATTTTGAGCGTGATGGACGGCCGAACGGTCATTTTTAGAACGCTAGACATCGGTGGTGATAAACCGGTTCCATACATTACAGTCCCCAACGAAGAAAATCCGTTTTTGGGTGAGCGCGGGGTCAGGCTGATGATTAACCACTATCCAGAGATGCTGCGCACCCAGCTAAAAGCCCTGCTTCGCGCTTATCGAGACAGCGGTACAGAAAAAATGGGGATTATGTTCCCGATGGTGGGGCAGCTCAGCGAATGGCGCAAAGCTAAACAGCATACGGTTGAGGTCTCAAAAGAACTCGGGATTAGCCTAGATGGTATCGAGATGGGCGTTATGATCGAGGTTCCCTCAGCTGCGCTGAACGCAGTCGCATTTGCGCAAGAAGTAGACTTCTTCTCGATTGGAACCAACGACCTAACCCAATACACAATGGCCATCGATCGGCAGCACCCCACGCTGGCAGGTCAGGCAGACGGCCTAGATCCTGCCGTTCTGCGCCTAATCGCCATGACGGCCGATGCGGCGCATGGTGCCGGTAAATGGGTCGGTGTGTGCGGTGAGCTGGCTGCTGACCCGGCCGCAACCCAAATTTTAATTGGACTGGGTATTGATGAACTTTCAGTCAACAATAAAGCCATCCCTAGCCTGAAAGATCGAATACGAAACAGCAGTAAAGCACAGTGTGAGAAAGTCGCACAAAAAGCGCTCAGTCTATCATCTGCGGCCGAAGTACGGGCACTTGGATGATTTAGGCCAATTGAAGAAGATGGGAACTCGTTGAAATTGCCTCTTAATAGGCTGTGAGGCGATTTCAATCAATTTTGGGTCCTTTTAATCTTTTAAATCACCATAGATTCTTTTGAGGATCGCCTACACAAAAGAGATACACAATGACAAACTATGATTTATACAAATCAGGTGGTGAAAAACTGCCTGACTCTGTTCAAGCATGGAATATGTACGGCAAAGGGCTCGAAAACATCGGAAAAGATGGCGAACCCGAGCTCTTTGACCTTCCCAATCCAGCGGCTGATCAAATGCTAGTTAGGATTGACAGCGTAGGCATGTGCTTCTCAGATGTGAAGCTCATTCGGCAGGGACGCCATCATCCTAAACTCTACAATCGCGATTTAACTCAAGAACCGACTCGCTTGGGCCATGAAGTTGCTTTTACAGTCATCAAAGTGGGTGAAGATTTGGCCGAGCAATTTCGGCCGGGACAACGGTTAGCCGTTCAGCCAGACATCTACCAAAATGGAAACAGCACCGCTTATGGCTACACAGTTCCTGGTGGTTTGATCCAATATCACTTAATGGGAAAAGAGATGTTGGAAACCGATGCAGGCGTCTGTGTTTTGCCTTTGAAAGGAGAATTGGGTTATGCCGAAACCGCTCTACTAGAGCCATGGGGATGCGTGATGGCCTCGTATACGCAGCGGCGCAGGCTGGAGCCGCTTGAGGGTGGAACGATGTGGATATTGGGTAACCAAGAGGATTCGAGTAATTATCAGTTCTCAAAATTTTTAGACCGGCCGAGCATAATTGTTCTAACCGATGCCCCGGATTCACTTGCGGCCATGGCTCAGCACAGCGGGGCAGAAATTGTGCAGCGGAACGGCTTAGGTATTGCAGATTATAAACAGCTCAGCGCAGAGTTAACGGATGGAAAAGGATTTGACGATATTGTCATAACTGACCCCAAATCGGCCGAAGCTGTGTCAGAGGTCGCAAGACACATTGCGCGGCGCGGTACGCTCAACATGGTTGGTAAAAAACCGCTAGACGGTTTGGTTGACTCAGACGTGGGCCGTTTGCACTATGACTACATCGCATTTATTGGTAACTCTGGTACTGATGTGGCTGATTCGTATGGGGAAGCGCGCAACCGATGCGAATTGCGCGCGGGAGGAACCGCTATTTTTATAGGTGCAGGCGGGCCGATGGGGCAAATGCACGTCCAGCGCGCTATCGAACACCCTCAGGGGCCACACACTGTTATCGCCACAGAAATCACGCAATCCCGTTTAGATGCTTTGAATGAACGGTTTGGCCCACTGGCGGAAGCAAACGGCCGGGTGCTGCATACGTTTAATCCTAAAGAAGATGAACGATCAATTGAAGAGTTTGTTGCAAACATCACCAATGAAGAAGGAGCAGATGATGTTGTGGTGAGTGTGCCATCTGCCTACCTGATGGAAGAAGCGGATCGCCTGATGAAAGATGATGGAATGCTTGTTCTGTTTGCCGGTGTGCCGAATGGTACAGAAGCACCGCTCAACGTACAAAATGTCTATTTGTCTAATGCGCAGTACACCGGCACAAGC
>JBCCSO010000181.1:0-8301 GCA_039199965.1 Chloroflexota bacterium
ATTGTTGAGTTTGGACGAGCCGCCCGTGACATGTACGGCCGCGCACCGGAACAGTTTGAGGTCTTGCGGCCGCTGCGCGACGGGGTAATTGCTGACTACTTTGTGACCGAAGCGATGTTGCGTTACTTTATCCAGCGGGTGAAAGGGCGTTTCCGGCGTGCTCCCATCGTCATGATTAGCGTGCCTTACGGGGTAACGTCTGTTGAGCAGCGAGCTGTGCGCCAAGCGGGTAAAGACGCTGGTGCGCGGGAAGTGCGCTTAATCGCTCAACCAAAAGCGGCCGCCATTGGTGCCGGTTTGCCTATTGGCACACCAACAGGGAACATGATTGTTGACATGGGTGGTGGATCAACTGAAGCGGCCGTTGTGTCTGTAAATGACATTGTGTGTGCTGAATCAGTGCGGGTCGCCGGTGTGCATTTAGACGATGCCATCATTCAATATGTGCGTAGGAAATACAATTTAGCAATTGGTGAGCCCACGGCTGAAGCGATTAAGATCAAACTGGGTAGTGCAACAGAGCCTACAGAACGGGAAGAGATGCAAGTACAGGGGCGTGATCAGGTAACAGGACTCCCTCGTACTATCACGTTTTCATCGTATGAGACTTGGGAAGCGATATCTGAGCCGCTGGCTGCCATGATCAATATGACCAAAACGGTGTTAGGCAAAACACCACCAGAACTGGCAGCCGATATTATCGATCGTGGCATGGCTTTATCTGGTGGGACCGCACTTTTGCGCAACATTGATACGCTGCTGACTCAAGAAACAGGTGTCCCTGCTTACATCGCTGACAATCCGATTGCATGTACTGCGTTGGGTGCCGGCCGGGCTCTAGCTGATTGGCACATTTTGGAGCGAACACAGACACTTGCATAAGGTTCATCTTTGTATTTATCCAAAAACAAGAGATGGCGAGAGTTCAACAAATTTTAACTAATAGTACCCTCAACTTTCATCAAGATAAAGTTAGACATCACCAAAGCTTCATTACCCCGCGCAATATTGCAAATTCTCCAATATGATAGCTGTTGTGCTCTGCAGTCATCATCGTAGCGTGGAGAATGTTTCGCCCCTTATAGGTATTGCTGAGGTGTTTAAAGAGGTCTGTTGACGGATTTTGAACAAATTTAACTAATTCTTGTCGGTCGTTCAAATATGCACCAATAGTTGATTGCCAGCCAGCATGGTCGGTTTTCGTGTTGAAGTTGGGCCAGTAGCCATTGCTGATAAGGTGCCCTGCGTAATTCGGATTTTGCATAAAGTCAATCATGTCAGCCTGACAGATTCTAAGATGTTCCAATAGGTGCCAGAAACTATAAGGGACATTATTCGGTTTTGAGTTGTAATATTCAGGTGGAAAGTAACGAACCATATCTTCGAAGATCATTGTTCCCTTCTGGGCAATCAAAAGATTTACTAGCTGTTGTTTTAATTCAATATCATTTGACATAGTGTTTTCTCCATATTTCTATTTATTTTGCTGACAGCATTGTAAAGTCTCAAGCAACTTCAAAGTCAATATAAGGTTTTGGTTATTTCATTCGAAACCCTTAATTCGTTTGTTGCCTTACCTCTTTTCTATGCGCATAAGGGGTTCTTTAGCCTAACTGCTTTCCGTGTGTAGCTAGCCCATAAACCATTGAATTTAATAACTAGAATCATCTTAGATATCCTTGTTGCCTATGTTTTAATTAAATTTACTCTTAGTACACTTCTCATCTGTTCATTAGTACAAAAATGGAGCAAAGAGCAGCAGCAAAGTATGGTGCTGAGGCTCTTTTGAATTAGAATTGTGGCTGAAAAGCAAAAAAAGATTTGAAAGTGGGAATATGGTAAAACGTGAATTTGCAGTCATAGGTCTAGGTCGTTTTGGTCAAACAGTTGCATTAACTTTGGAGCGAAAAGGCCATTATGTGCTGGGCATTGATGAGAACAAAGATTCAGTACAGGCGGTAGCCTCAGAATTGAGCCAAGCTATCATTGCAGATTCGACCAATGAGGAAGCTCTCAAGGCTCTAGACATCACTTCGTTTGAAACAGTTATTGTAGCGATTGGTTCTAAATTTGAGGCTAATATTATGACTACAGTCTCATTGAAGCAGATGGGAGTGAAACGGGTTATTTGCAAGGCGCTGACAGCACGCCAAGAGGAAATACTGTTTCGGGTTGGTGCGGATCAGGTTGTACATCCAGAGCGAGACTCAGGATTTCGTTTAGCAGAATCATTGAATAGCCCAACAATGATTGACAAGTTTTCCCTAGGTGAGGACACAGATTACAGCATTGTGGAATATTCTGTGCCAAGCATTTTGTGTAACCAGTCACTGGGGCAAAGCGATCTGCGCGGCCGATTTAATCTAAATGTCCTGCTCATTAAACGTGGGACTGATGTGATCGTTAATCCACCACCTGATGCTATTTTGTACACCAGCGATGTTGTTGTTATTTTGGGACACGAGGCAGACCTGCAGGCCTTTTCTGAGCTAGGCTAATGAAATTCAGGGATAGATTCCTCAAAACAAAATCATCTTTAAAGCATGGCTACACCGATCAAACTGGAGGTAAGCATCATCTACCCGTTCCTGCACGAATTCTGTTTGGGCTGTTTGCCCTCATATCAATCGGCACGGTGCTGCTTATGCTGCCGTTTATGTCGCCCGGCGACTCACTATCATTCAGAGAGGCGATCTTTACTGCGATTTCGGCTCTGACGGTAACAGGTTTAAGCATCATTTCGGCCGGGAGCGATTTAACCTTAGTTGGCCAAATTATTCTCTTGCTGCTTATTCAATTGGGTGGCGTGGGCTACATGGTTATTGCAACCCTCATCATGCGCTTTATAGGCCGACGGGTTTTTGTTCTTGATCGATTGGCTCTGACAAATTCAATTGGGTTAGAGAAACCGGCTGAGATTCTGCACATACTTGGTCACGTGATTCGGGGAATTGCCGTAATTGAGGCCGTAGGTGCTGTAGCTCTTTACATCCACTGGCGGGTGAATGACATTGTTCCGGCCGGCCGAGTCTTTTTCATGGCTGTCTTTCATTCAATTTCAGCATTTTGCAACGCGGGCTTTGATTTGTTTGGGGTTCCTGAACTGTACCCAGATGGGCCGCCAAAAGACAATGTTACGCTCATCATTTTGGGTGTGATCATTTTTCTTGGCGGCCTGGGGATTCCAGTTTTATCTGAACTATTTGCCGGTTCCCATTTTAAGCGCTGGTCGCTGCATACCAGAGTAACGGGTATTGTGATTGCAGGGCTGCTGCTTACGGGATGGCTGTTTACGTTTCTGGCCGAGACAAGTTCAACGGGCGTGCTGCTTGATGCAGGGATGGGGCAAAAAATAGTCCAAACATGGTTCCACTCTGTCTCATCACGCACGGCCGGATTTGCTGCCTTCAATGATTTTGAAAATATTACACCTGCTACTCAGATGCTAACCATCATCCTTATGTTCATCGGCTGTGCCCCTGCTTCAATGGGGGGTGGTATCACAACAGGAACGTTTGCCGTACTGTGGATCGCAGTTGGAAGCTATACGCGTGGTCGGGAAACCATCCATGTGTTTCAACGCACCGTTTCTGGCAGAACAGTGCGAAAGGCGGGCTCAGTTCTGACTATTTCTGTGGGCTTGGTTGTGACTGCCACTTTTTTGATTGCGCTTACCCATCCAAATGCAGACCTTGGTTTTATTTTCTTTGAGGTGGTTTCTGCGTTTGCGACCTGTGGCCTGTCACTTGGATTTACAGGGGAGCTTAACAATTTTGGGTTAAGCGTTATTGCCGTCATGATGGTGTGGGGGCGCCTAGGTGCATTAACGATTGTTAGCGCTGTTCTCCAAGCTGGTAGGACCACTGATGCAATCAGCTACCCTGAAGAGTCTTTGCTGATCGGTTAAGTTCCTACTGTTCGACCAAACAACTAGTACTCAGTGATTGCTCGAGACAAACACTTAAAGCTTCAACACCTTCAAATAGAAACCCAGAAAAAGAAGTTGAGCAAACCACTTGAATCACCGTCTCTGTACAGTAGGTTTTTTTCTTGATGATGTTTGACGTGGTGCGTATTGTTCTGGCTTTGAGCCGTCTGTATCATACTTCAAACGACTAATTTAATATTGCAATAAGTACAAAAAAAGAGCAGGTTTTAAATTACCTACTCCTTTGAAGCTTTTCCAAACTGAACGTGGCGCAGATTGCGTTCACAAAAAATTTATCAGCTTGTAAGATAGATTATAAGCAAAGTCTGGGGCGAACCAATGGGGTCCTAGTACCGTTCACGCACTTTTCACGAATTTGTCAATCACATCGGCCGTGTAATCGAGCATTTCATGCGTTAATCCGGGGTAGATGCCGACCCAAAATGAGTTGTTCATGGTGAAGTCCGTATTGGTGAGGTCCCCTACCGCGCGCCATGGCCGATTGGCGTAGGCTGGCTGGCGGGTCAAATTGCCCCCAAACAGCAAGCGCGTGCCGATTTTGCACTCAGTTAAATGGGCCACAAGCTGATTGCGGTTAAACGGAGCATCTTCCCGCACGCTGAGAAGAAAGCCAAACCAGCTGGGTTCGCTGTTGGCGGCCGCCACCGGCAAATGAAAGTAGTCTTCAAGCGGTTCTAGTTTGCTGCGCAGGTAGCTCCAATTTTGACGCCGAGTCTCGATAAAGTTATCCAATCGATCAAGCTGAGCCACACCCACGGCCGCCTGCATGTCTGTCAGCTTTAAGTTATACCCAATATGCGAATAGGTATACTTATGATCGTAACCATGGGGTAGCGTGCCAAGCTGCCAGCCAAAGCGTTTGCCGCAGGTGTTGTCCACACCAGGTGGGCACCAGCAGTCACGCCCCCAGTCACGGAATGATTCTACTAATTTTTTGAGCGCGGGTTTGCGGGTGATAACGCACCCCCCTTCTCCCATCGTGATGTGGTGAGCCGGGTAAAAGCTAATCGTTGCAACATCACCAAACGTGCCGGTTAGCTGCCCGTTATAGGTAGCCCCAAGCGCATCACAGTTGTCTTCAATCAGAAAAAGATTGTTCGTTTTGCAAAAGTCGGTGATGGTGTTGAGGTCAAAGGGATTGCCAAGTGTGTGAGCAATCATGACCGCCCGCGTTTTGTCTGATAAGGCATCTTCAAGCTGATTAACGTTAATGTTGTGGGTATCTGTTTCAATGTCCACAAAAACCGGTATCAGCCCGTTTTGCAAGATGGGATTAACCGTGGTCGGAAAACCGGCCGCAACGGTAATCACCTCATCCCCTTCTTTAAGCCGCCGATCTCTGAGTTTTGGGGATGTAAGGCAGGAGAGTGCCAGCAAATTGGCCGATGAACCTGAGTTGCACAGCAGCGCGTGACGGACCCCCATGTAGGCCGCAAATTTCTTTTCAAACTCGTCTGAGAAGCGGCCGGTGGTCAGCCAAAAGTCAAGCGATGAATCAACGAGCATCCCGATTTCTTCGGCTCCGAAGACGCGCCCAGAGACAGGCACAGGGGTTTCCCCCGGTATAAATTTTTTATCAGGGAAAGCTGCGGCGTGATAGTCTATAACAAGGTCAAGGATTTGTTTTCGCAGTTGATCGGCCTGAGACACAATTCTCCAGCACCAATCGGGCAATTAATTAGATGAGCTTCACCAACCGATTGGCAGGTCCTAATTTTACCACGATTAAAACTACAGGTGGCTTAGGTGCAGGCTTTATAATAATTTGCGTAGGAGATTAGTCATTAAAAAGGTGAGATAAAAACGGTAAAAGCTTTTTATCCTTCGGTGTCATCAATTTTTACAGACGCTGCCCTGCACCCAAGGGGGTCATTGGCATGTCGGCCGGTTGGCGCCCTTGCTCAATAGGCATCGAGATTGTTTGCAAATCGGGCAGCACATACTTGGCAAACAAACGGCACTCGTCCAAGTGAGGGTACCCAGAGAAGATAAATGATCGAATGCCCATGTCCATGTAGGCTTGAATTTTAGCTTTGATCTGATCAGGATCACCAACAAGGGCCATCCCACAGCCCGAACGCGCCCGGCCGATCCCGGTCCACAAGTTGTCTTCGATGAAGCCATCGACACCCGCTTCTTCGCGCGCTTTTGACTGGAGCGAAACGCCCAGCGTTTTGGCATCAAGGGCCCGATTGCGAATTTCTTCCCCAAAGTCATCGTCCAGCTTTGAAACCAAGCGATCTGCGGCCGCGCGGGCTTCTGCCTCTGTTTCACGCACAATCATGTGCACGCGCAATCCGTAGTCTATTTTACGGCCGTATCCTGCCGCCCGAGCCGTTAGATCTTCCATATGGCCGCGCAGATTTTCCTTTTTGTCTGGCCACATTAGGTACACATCGCAGTGCTCAGCGCACAGATCTTTTCCCGGAGGAGAATAGCCACCAAAGTAGAGCAGTGGTCCACCGTTTTGCTGGTATGGCCGGATCGGATCAGTCGTTTCAAGTTTGATCTGATAAAACTCCCCTTCAAAATCGATATAGTCTTGGGTCCAAGCTTGCTTCAGAATTTGAATGACTTCGCGCGAGCGCTGATAGCGAGCGGCCGAGTCTAAATTCTCTCCCGGCAAATTTGATGAAATGATATTGATCGTTAGACGCCCCTCCAAAATGTGATCTAGGGTGGCAATACCACGTGCAAGCATAGGGGGATAAACTTCGCCACAGCGGACGGCTGCCAACAAATTGATATTTTGTGTCTGAGGAGCGACGGCCGATGCAAAGGTCAATGTATCTTGGCCTACTTGGTACGACGACGGGCACAGAATATTGCGGAAACCTAACTTGTCCGCTTCCAAGAGAATCTCAGACGTGTTGGCAAAGTTTGCTTTGTATTTGTTTTCTGGGACGCCTAAAAACTCATAGTCGTCACTGCAAATGGGAGCGAACCAAGAAACTTCGGCACCAGTTAAGTGTGGGGATCTAATTTCAATCATGCTTCATCTCTGTATTTGGCCGTTGACAGCGCCGGTCAACCTGCCTCTTTCTAGGTTGGTGTAGGCTTTGCAATAGTTTACCTGTGCCGTTCAATTAAGATTGACCGCAGATTGTGACAGATTGACTTAAAAGCGCAGGGGAAGCCTAAAAACCGACGAAAACAAAGGAAAAATTTACCCTGACACGCATCAAGACACTTAGGTGCTTGAGTGAAAAACCGTGCTCGAACACACTACTCAAATGAAATCAAAACGATTTTGGCTATTGACTGGGATGGGGATTTTGCTGGCTTTTTTAGGCTTCAATTGGGTGGCTTTTAACCATGCAAAACGGATGACTCAATTTGTCCCAACTGGGGATCGAACCAAATCGCCAGAAGACCTAAGCACAATTGAGAAATTGCCTTTACTGATTTTTGGAATAACGGTGCCCCGGCCGCAGAATGACCAGACTCCGGCCGATCTGGGTCTGATGCATCAGATAGTCATGATCGAATCTGATCAGCATCAGTTAGAGGGATGGCATATTCAAGCGACTAAAGCACCCAGCTTGGGGACAGTTATTTTGCTTCACGGTTACTCAGCTTCAAAAACGCAGCTATTGACTGAAACTTTAGCTATTCATGAAATGGGCTATGACGCACTGCTAGTTGATTTCCGGGGGAGTGGTGGTTCAACGGGTAATGAAACGACTATAGGTTATGCAGAAGCGGAGGATGTTGCGGCCGCTTTTCAGTTCACGGTAGACCAAAATCTGCCTCAACCTGTCTTTCTGTACGGCGTATCAATGGGTGGTGCGGCCGTGATGCGAGCCGTAGCCACAACAGAAATTGAGCCTAACGGCATCATCGTAGAAGCGGTTTTTGATGAAATGCTGACCACGGTTGAAAATCGTTTTGATACGATGGGCGTACCTGCATTCCCAGCCGCCCAGCTACTCGTTTTCTGGGGCGGGGTTCAGCATGGTTTTAACGGCTTTGAGCACAATCCGGCCGATTATGCTGAGCAGATCGAGGTGCCAGTGCTGATGCTGCACGGCTCAAATGATCCGCGGGCCACGCTGGCTGAGGGACAGCATATTTTTGACCGGCTAGCGGCCGAACAGAAAACAATCATCATTTTTGATGGGGCTGAGCACGAATCAACGATAGGCGTCGATCCGGACCTATGGCAACAATCAGTCAGATCATTCTTGGAGGAAACAAAGTAGCATTTGGATGCTTATGCAGAAAAGAATGATACAAGGGCTCAATCTGTTGGCGGTTCTAGGTTCAGCCGCTGTCGTGTTTATATCAATTGGGGGATTCTTTCCTCAGTGGGCATGGTGGCTCAACTGGTATAGCCATCCCCGGCCGCACTA
>JBCCSO010000182.1:0-8298 GCA_039199965.1 Chloroflexota bacterium
GGGGTTTTTGTAGTAAAAGGCCGAAAACCTACGCTAAGAATCAATCCATTCTCAAATTACGAAGGCCAGAAGGAATCAGCTCTTCTCCTCTATCGAACCGATACACTCCGTACCCCGTACCGGTTGATGAGTTCAAAGTAAATTGGTGATAGATTTCAGGAGGCTGATTATCGCCGCAGCCATTCTTCTAATCCGGCACCAAGCGTGTTGCAGCCAAAGACTAAGATAAAGATTGCCATACCGGGTGGCCACACTAAATGTGGTGCGTAATCCATAAAAGGGCGAGCATCAACCAACATCGTACCCCACTCTGGGGTTGGTGGTTGAATTCCCAACCCTAAAAAACTCAACCCCGCCACTGCAAATACGATCACACCTACATCAAGGCTTAGCTGTACTGCGACAGGCCCCATCAAAGCTGGTAAAAAGTGTTTACGCATGATCCATATATCGGTGCCGCCAAGAGCGTGAGCGGCCAGTACATAATCACTTGTTTTGACAGTCAAAACTAAGCTGCGGGTCAGCCGAGCATAACGGACCCAGCCTGACAACGACAGTGCGAAGACCAAGGCCGGGATGCTGGGCCCCAACGCACCAATCAGTGCAAGAGCCAAAATAATGCTTGGCAGAGCATAGACAAAATCTGTTAGACGCATACTAAGTTCATCTACCCAGCCACCCCGGTAACCAGACACCAGCCCAACCAGCACCCCGATAGTCAAAGAAATTAGCAAGACAACAGCGGTCACGGTAATCGAAATCCGCCCGCCCCACAAGACACGGCTAAGTACATCACGCCCTAATTCGTCTGTACCAAGCCAATGGTCGATAGATGGTGGCTGTAAGCCAATCGACAGATCGATTGCAACAGGATCAAAGGGGGCAACCCAAGGTGCACATAGGCATGCGACTATTAGCAATAAGGCTGAGCCAGTGCCAGTCACTGGCAAGAGTTGGCGCCTGAACCAGTTTGGCACATAGTTTCTTTCTCTCATGCTTGATCCAGTCGCAAGCGAGGGTCCAAAAAGCCGTAAGTTAAATCAGCCAACAGATTGGACAAGATAATAATCGCTCCAAAGACAAGCACCGTTATCTGAATAACTGGTATGTCTCGAAAATTGACGGCCTCAATATAGTAGCTCCCTAAACCTGGCCAAGAAAATACCGTTTCAACAATAACTGTCCCGCTAATCAGCGCACTAAATTGATAAGCCACCACTGTGATATAGGGGACAGCAATGTTGGGCAACGCATGGCGAATCAATGTTGTTGTCTGAGATAATCCTTTGGCCCGTGCTGTACGGATGTAATCTTGGCGCAATACGTCCTGCAACATAGAGCTTGTGATCTGGCTGAGGCGGGCGGCTTGGCCAACAGCTAAGGTGATGGCGGGTAAAATCAAGTGCAACCCGCTTTTGGCCCCAAAGGTGGGTAACCAACCCAAATAAATGGCAAAGATTAAAATTAAAATAAATGCTAGCCAGAAATCCGGAATAGAAACACCTGATAGCCCCGCCAGTCGAATCACATAATCTCCCCATGAGTTGGGACGCAATGCGCCCCATACGCCTGCGGCCGTCCCCACAAGCAAGACAAGCCCCATAGCCACACTACCTAACAGTAGTGACCATCTGATCCGGCTGGGGAGTTCGGCTCGAATCAATCTTTCAGTGCGGATTGAATAACCAAAATCGCCTTGTAGCGTTTGCCCCAGCCAGCGCAAGTATTGCACGATGACAGGTTGGTTCAAGCCGTACTCGACCCTAACCTGTTCCACATCAGCAGCTTGCGCTGGGCGACCCAAACGCTGTGACGCAATGACTTGGGCGGGGTCGGCCGGTGAGAGGTGGATCAACAGATAAACCAGCAGGCTCAAGACCAAAAGGGTTAGCCCGGCATTGAGTAGCCGTTTGAGGATATAGACAAGCATATGTGTTGCTGGTTAGCCCCTCAAGGTCGTAAAAACATCGAGGGGCTAGCAACTACGCAACGCTAATCATTGGTAATGACAACATCTTGTACAGAACGAGCTGAGTCATACTCTGTGCCACCTAAGAGGAAGCCTTCGACCCCACTGCGAACGGCATAAACTCGCTGAGGATAGACCAATGGAATAACCGCCGCCTCATCGTCAAGCCGCTGCCAGATTTCGTTGTAGATCTCTTGACGCTCAGCTTCGTCGGTTGAAGCTAATGCGGTGTTGATCAACTCATCTAAAACTGGATCTGAGTAAGCTGTTGTATTGCCTTCGCCTGACGTGGACGAAAATGCGCCAGTTAGCAGGCTGTGTGGATCGTATGGCGGTCCCCATGAGAAGCGCATCAGCAAGTCATAATCTTCAGCGTAGAAGACATCTAGCCAGCCGCTGTAATCAAAGGCGCGGATTTCAAGCTCAATTCCCAGTTCCTTAAATTGAGCTTGAATAACTTCGCCCATCGTGGCGGTCTCTGGTCGGCTGGCTTGATCTACCACTAAATCGATCTGCATCAATTCGCCATCTTTTTCAAGGATGCCATCCGCATTCAGCGTCCAACCGGCTTCAGCTAGCAGGGCAGCTGCTTTTTCAGGATCGTACTCATATAGATCTGTGTCGGTAAACGTCACATAAGGAATGTTGCTTGGCATCAAGTTTTGAGCTGCTTCCCCCTTGCCACCAAACAATGCTGTATTCATTCCAGCGCGATCAATCGCCATATTAAGTGCTTGACGCACCCGCACATCATCAAACGGTGGCTGTTGGAATTGGGTAGAAATATAAAGGCTGACAAGGCTGTCGCCATTTAGAATATTGATGTCCTCATTGCGTTCCAAAACTGGCAAGCTCTCCAGCGAAATACCTCCTAGATACTCACCGCCGATGACGTCTACTTCGCCACTCAACAAGGCGGCTATACGAGTTTGAGGATCAAGGATGACTTCAAGTACCAACTTTTCTAGGGCTGGTTTCTCACCCCAATAGCTTTCATTGCGCACCAAGACCGCTTGGTTGTCGCTAATCGATTCAATCTGCCATGGGCCAGTACCAATTGCTTCAGCAAACTCACCCGCTGCATCGACGGCCTCCGTACTCAAGAAACGCACTGGACGGACCAAAGTCAAGTCTTGCATGGCTGGGTAGTAAGGCTGGTTTAGCGTTAGCACAACGGTGAACTCATCCGTTGCTTCCACGCTGGAGATTCGGCTGGTGGTAGGCAGCCAATTGTGGCGATCGTTGCCAACCCAGCGATCCATATTCCACTTTACAGCCTCAGCGTTGAAAGGTGTGTCGTCGTGAAACGTCACGTCTTGGCGCAGGGCAAAAGTCCAAGTTAATCCATCTTCAGAAATCTCCCACGACTCGGCTAACGCTGGCTCAATCGTCCCGTCCTGACCATAGCGCACCAGCGGTTCATACAACAGGTCGAGAATGACGAAGCTGGAGCTGTAGTCATGGGGGTTAGCAGGGCCAAGATTACGGCCTGAAGCCAAGACCAAGGTTTGCTCTACGTCCGCTGGCGCAGCCACTTCTGGGGTGGCAACTACGACAACTTCTTTTTCTACTTCTACCGTTTCTATAACTTTAACTTCCTTTTCTACCTCTACCGTTTCAATAACGGTAACGGTTTCTGGCTCTGCTGCGCAGGCGGCCAATGCAGCCGTCATGACAGCCAGAATAATCAAAAATGAGTAACGTACTATCTGTTTCATCGTAATGAAATCTCCTCTTTTTTTATTAATTGTGTTTGGGCTGGTTTTCTGAAACAAAATGCTTAATATCCATCTATCAATAGGTGAACAAGTTCGCATCTATTGCATAAACCACCAGTTGACGAGCTGTTGCATAAAAAAAGCCGCTTTCGAGGGAAAGCGGCTTGCTGTCGTACTGACTTCAACAAAAAGAATGCTCACCTATGGTGAGCAGCGTGTTGAAATATGTTCGCCACCTTTTGACCACGAAAGGTATGTTGTGCGTGTCGTTTGAGGCGGGTATTCGGACTTTCCATCGTGTGGATTACCGTTGCGGGACAGTGTCGGACTTTCACCGAGCTTTCCCCATTGTGTACTGTGCATCCGGGCAGCAGCACACCTCAAACAAATAATTCAATTGTCCGCTGGAGCATACATCACGGTTTAAAATGTGTCAAACTGAGAATATACTAGGGTCCAAGGCTTTATAGAAATAGGACAAGTATGTACGCTAACGATTAACTAATTCGCAAATTGCGAAGACCTGATGGTCCCAAATCTTCTCCTCTGTCGAACCGAAATTTGCCATACCGGTTGATGTGTTCAAAGCGAACTGGTGATAAATGCACAAGATCATCATCAGATATTGTGTGCCCTTCCTCTCGCAATTTTTTTACGGCCGCTTCCATATAAACGGTATTCCAAACAATTACAGCATTTGAAACAAGATTTAAACAGCTTGCTAAATTGACTAAATCGTCTGGCTGCTGTTTGCGAATTTGCCCTTTATTGTCAAAAAAGGTGTACTCATGTAAACCATTTACCTCTTCACCTTTATTCAACTGAACCAGTATGCGCCGACGGCTGGTATGGTCTGCTAAATAAAAGGGGATATGGGTGCTACGAATTAAACGACCATATTCAATCAGCGTCTGTGTGAATTTATGTTGTCGTGGGTAAGCCAACAGTTTGCTAATAAAGGTGGAAGCCGTCACCCAGCCCATTTTCATTGAAGCTGCTATACGTAATAATTCATCCCAATCACCTGTAAATGATGTGGTCTTCAAGGGCTTTGCGCTAAGCAACGGACCAATATGTTTGTATTTGAGGCTTGGGTCGACATGATAAATTGTGTAATCTCCAATATCACGTAATCGAGGCGAAAAGCGTAACCCCAGAAGGTCAAAAAGAGCAAAAAGCATATCGGTATAGCCACCAGTATCTGTTGCATGTTCTTGGATATCTAAGTCTGTGTGATTGTCCAAAATCGCATCAAGTGTAAAAGTGGATTCACGAATACGTGGTGGCGTGACCCGTACACCATATTGTGAAAGCTGGTCAGAAGTCCATGTAATGATGCTGATTCCCCGGCCGAAACCGAAATAGCGTGGTAAAGGTGATGCCATATTTGTATCACGAGCGACAGGGAACCGTTGGCCATCTGATGAAGAAAAGGAGCCACTGCCCCAATGTTTGCTGAAGTTCTGTTGAAAATGATAATTGACTACTACATCTGTGGCCGTTTTTAAAGTTTCCTCTCGAATATACCAATTCGTGCACCAATAAAGTTGATCATAGGTCAGATCGCTTAAGTCGGCCATGCTGCGTAAAGTCATATTACAGCTTTGGGTTAAGATGGCTGCGTATAAATGGGTTGATAAATCGGGAATTCGGGAGGCGGCTTCTCCAGCATGAGTCAGATGTTGACTAAAATTTGTCCACTCATCGACTTCAGCTAACAATTGCCCTAGCTGAATTTTAGGAAGAAGCGCACCTACCTTTTTTGACAGTGGGTGCTCTTGACGAATTTCTTCTTCCTCTTTTTCCAGCGGTGAAAGCACGAACTCACCATTTTCAAAACGGACAAATTCATTGTTGGCCCATTCCTCGTCTAAACGCTTTAGATTAGCTTCAAGTGTCCTTTGCTTTAATGCGAGTTGGGCCAACCCATCATCAAGCGTTCCGACCATGTCGCAAAAGATAGGACGTAGTTCCTCCCAACGATCTTTAGGAATCAGATAACTATCGAGGCTAGCATACTGCCGACTTCCTTCAAGCCAGATCCCTCCAGATCGGAGGGAATCACGCAAAACAGAAAGCGTACACATCTCATAATCCCGCCTTGTTACACTGCCGTCATAGTTGATTACCCTTTTGCGCCACGGCGACGGCACAAAATCTGTGGGAACATTTTCAAAAGTAGTCGGGAGCTTATCCGCTTGCTCATTCATCTCTCGTAAAATATCTAAAGCTTCAAGCAAGCTCTCCTTGTCAGCATAATTGTGAAAGGTGAGTGCTCTCAAGAAGGCTGGGGTAAAGCGGCGAAAGTAGCTGTAACGATTATCGAAAAAGTCGAGGTGAGTACGTTGACGTCCTGATTCAAAAAACGATTCGACATCGTCGAGGGCCGTCTTTAAGTCAGTAATTGGCACTTGCTGATAAATCGAAGGGCGAATTTCATCTGCAGCTACCTCTTCATCCAAAACAACATGACTCATTTCACGAAAATAACCAACCACTTGTTGCATACGAGCCATATAGCTCAGTTGAAATTCTTTCAATTCCCGTTTGGCTCTTCGATATGCATCGGCTAAACACAAATCGAATAGTTCAATCAGTTCATCAATTGTTTTTTCATGGGCCCATATTAAAAAGGCAACTAAGATCGCATATCTTGTTGCTGGCGGCTTTTTTCTCTTCAACCCTTGATTGCTATTGTGTCGAGCGATTTGAGCCAAATGAGTTAATCGGCTGGGTGGTAATTGATCCACATCCCAGCGAGCTGCAGCCCACTGACGAATATACTTGAGTTTTTGCAGGGCTTCTAAAATATCCCGATCACTATGCCCATTGGCATATCGACGAAGCCAAGTGAGCGGAGTTTTGCCTAAATCTTGATCAATCTCAAGTAGCCTGTCGAGTGAGCGTCGTGTTGGCAAAGGGAGTGGATTGACTAGAACTTCAACCGTTTTATCTTCTGCCCACTGCCGTGCATCGGCCACAATTTCTTCCATTGTGGTAATCGCTGGCCGTACAAGTCGTTGTTTGTAGAGTCGTTCGCTGGCCTGTTGCAATAACAATGATGGTCGCTCATGCTCTAGGGCTCGCTCCCCTAACCATTTAACTAGATCCTGCCTATCTGCCATTTGGACTCGACGAAAATTAAGATGGCTCATTACCTGAGATAGGTGATCCCATCGGGTTTCATCTCGTTGAGCATAAACTTGTAGCTCAGTTGGTGAGACTTCGATCTGATTTGCAACAAAATCTATAACATTTTTGGGGCATGCTTTGACATCAGGTGGGAAATATCCCAAGTACCGTAACCCTCCTAACAGCAAAGCCACTCCCAGCCTGTTGGCCCCTCCTCTACGACTTTTCACAAACTCTTTATCGGCCGGAGTTAGTGTGAAATAAACGATGCAATCTGCTTCTGTAACTTCACTTGGAAAATGACTAAATCGTTGGCGATCGATTCGATTTAAGAAACGACGAGGCATAAAAATCTATTATCTTATCAGCCAACTGGTAGCTGACTCATCCGCTCTAAACGGCTCGTTAGATCTTGCCGTGTTGGCTCTGTATAAACCATAACAGTGTTTAAATTGCTATGCCCTAATAAAGCCGCTAGTCCACGCAGATCTTCTGGGTTAGCTTGGAGATACTGAGTCGCAAATGTGTGTCTCAGAATATGCGGTCCAAGCGATTCTAACTGAGCATGTTGCGCATATTTGTTCAACATACGCAATACAGAACTTCGGTGAACTAAAGGTCCCTGCTTACCCCACCAGAGTGGCGAGTAACTATTTTGATACTGTTCATGGTCTTCGAGGTTATAAGGGTGCAATTCTAGATAGTTCGATATGGCTACTCTCACCTCTTTAGTCAGGGGAATCTCTCGATAACTGTCATTTTTCCCCTCTCGAACCGTGATCCATCCAGAACGGCTCTTCAGAGTAAGATCGTCTACTTGTAATTTCACTAGCTCGCCAACACGAACTCCTGTACCAACTAATAGCTCAATCATGGCAATGGCACGAAGAGATCCACTTGAATGAACTGCTCTTAGTAGTTGTCTGAGCTGTTTGGTTGAAAGGCTTTTCGGCCGGTTCTTGTGCAAACGAATTGGTTTAATTTCAATTGATGGATTATGGTCAACTTTATTTTTGCTCATTGCCCAGCTATAAAAAGTAGAGATTGCTGTTAGGCGCTGATTTATGGTGCTGGGTGCGGCTCTTTCAACGACTTGTTGGTATGATTTCCAATCGCGAATGTCACGACCAATAAGACGATTTGGGTCACAAGATTCTGCATAGTGAGTTTCATACCAAGCTGATAGATGCTGCCAAGCCCGCTCATATGCTTTGAGGGTATGAAGGCTACGCCCCTGTTTACCCAAGAATTTTAGCCAAGTATTAACAAGTGAAATTGTTTCGGCCATGCGAACTCGTCCTTAAATTATTATGTTGCGAAAAAATTGTGACTTAGCTGGTCAAAATAGGCTTAAATTATGTGCAAAAGAAGGGATATTCGCAACATAAGTTTAGTTATGTTGCGTTGTAGGTAGTTCAAGATTGGCTCTCTGTCCAGACCTTAGCGTAGGTTTTCGGCCTTTTACTACAAAAACCCCAA
>JBCCSO010000183.1:0-8252 GCA_039199965.1 Chloroflexota bacterium
GCATGCACACGCACCTTAGCGAACGGCCGATTGTGATGCTCATTCCACAAGAGGGGGAACCTGCGGTCATCATTCCTACGCTTGAAGCGCCCAAGGCTAAATCGGCCGGTATTCCAGACCATCTTATTTTTAACTGGGGAGATGATGAAGGGTATATGGGGGCGTTCCAAAATGCGTGCCAAGAATTGGGGTTAGCAGGCTCAACCATCGCAGTTGAAAAACTGTACATGCGCATGCTTGAGTGGGACATGCTGGAAGAGTTCGCGGCCGGACTTAAACGGGAATATGCGGACCCGATCCTAAATGGTCTAAGACTGGTAAAAGATGATGAGGAAGTCGCGAATCTGCAAAAAGCGATTGATATCGCTGAAGAAGCGATGACGGAGCTGCTGCCTCAGATCAAAATAGGTATGACAGAAAAGCAAATCGCAGGGATGTTAAGCCAACTCATGATCGAGAAAGGCTCAGAGGGCAACCCGTTTGGACCAATTGTGTCTTCAGGGCCAAACGCGGCTTCCCCTCACGCGGTACCAACAGACCGGCCAATTCAGGCAGGTGAACTGATGATTGTTGACTGGGGTGCCATCGTCAATGACTATCCATCGGATATCACCCGGACCTTTGCAGTGGGTGAGCTTTCAGAAGAGCTAAAAGAGATGTATGCGGTTGTCAAAGCAGCTAATGAGGCGGGGCTAGCGGCCGTATCGCCGCAAAGCACCTGCAGCCACGTCGATGAGGCTGCGCGCAAAATTATCGGTGATGCTGGATATGGAGAGTATTTCATCCACCGCACCGGTCACGGTTTGGGTCTTGAAATCCACGAAGAGCCATCGATGATTACCGGCAACGCCAATCCGCTTGTTGAGGGGATGACGTTTACGGTTGAGCCAGGTGTCTATGTCCCTAATGTAGCTGGGGTCCGAATTGAAGATGATGTGCTGGTTACAGGGTCAGGGATTCGAGTGCTCACCTCTTTTAGCAAAGATCTGCAAACAGTTGGATAAAAATTTCTTACAGAACAAACTTAAGGGCATTTGTTAGAAATTAGAGATAACTTTTAAGCCTATGTGCAAACTAGCTTTTGCACCATTCTTGTTGCCCCAAACCCGTTGAATTTGAGGCTGCTTGAATTAGCAGATATCAGCAACTGGTTTTTTGTTTTTCATCAAATCCTTTTTGGCATAAGCAGCACTTTAAACCCGCTAGCTCTTGGTTTTAACTGTCTGATTATGGGCTCTGTAATTGCGATTTTCCAGAGAGAAGTGTGAAAATTCAGCTTTCATTCGTTAGTACTAAACATGTAGGACTATAGGCCCATTTATTCATCCTATTTTTGCCTGCGTGCTGTGGTTAATTTAACTATAGATGGTATTATGGTAACGTTTAATTTCCAGTTAATATTTTTGTTTCTTCCCAACTTTCATCTACATATATTTTCGAAATTAAAGGGATTGAAAATCGCATGATCACAAAGGAGTGAACAATGAAAAATCATCACGGCAGAAGAGGCACGCGCAATATGATAAGCCGTACTGGTTTTAGAGCAATGGGGATCGCTGCTATTGCGATTTCAGTTTTTGCTTTTATGGCAATGTCATTTTCCGTTATGTCCCAACCATCGGTCGCTATAGCAGCCGCTTGTGGCACAACCGGAGACATTTCTGGTGTTGTCTTTTATGATTACAACAATAATGGGGTTCAAGACGCCAATGAACCGGGTATTGAGGGAGTAACTGTTTCTGGATATCTCAGCGGTACTTCTGGAACAGACAGTGCCGGTACAGCGTGTGAAACAGGGAGCGACGGTAGCTACACCTTCAATCAGTCCCAGTTCCCCGTACGTATCGAGTTTTCGCTCCCAACCTCTCTTGAAGCTTATCTCAAGCCGAGCGCGGCCGGTGGCACCACCGTTCAGTTTGTAAATGCTGCATCAAACACCGTCAACGTAGGCTATCATGATCCTGCAGACTACTGTCAGAATACGTTTGATTTTTCAACCACCTGCTTCGTGTACGGCATACCAAGCAATATAACCACGCCTCAGGATGCCATTGTAACGCTTGACTTTGACGAACCCGGCCTTGTTGAAACGGCCACAGCTTATGACAATGACTTTCGTTTTCCTGCAGCTCCACATGACATTGAAGCAGAAACAAACGAAGTTGGCTCTGTTCTTGGTTTAGCTTATGCGGGCGGCAGCGACCACCTTTTTGCGTCTGCATGGGTGAAGCGCCATGTTGAGTTGGGCCCTGAGGGTGCTGGTGCAATCTATAGAACTGACGTAACAGCTAATACGACTCAGCTCTATTTCGATATTAACTCTCTACCCGGAGCTCCTGCTGGAGAAGTAACCAACCGTCCAGACGCAGCTCCAACTTCAGGATGGCCCGGTGGCACGGGTCCCAACAAGCATCTCTTTTTTGACGTAGATGCGTACCTAAAAACAGGCACCACTGGTTTGGGTGATATTGACCTTTCCCCTGATGACAAAACTCTTTTTGTAGTCAATATGGGAGACAAAAAGATGTACACGCTCCCGGCCGACTCAGCGACTTTGCCAGTCCCTGCTGCTGATGTGAACTCGGTTGACATTCCCAATACATGCTCTAACCCAGATGACGCTAGACCTATGGCGTTGGGTTACAACAATGGCAAAATGTACGTTGGTTCTGTTTGTAGTGGACAGTCGATCGTAGACCTCATCGTTACCCAATCGCCAACAATGACCAATGACATCACATTTACATACTCGGCTGACTTCGACACGCTCTTTGGCGACACGTTCTTTGCGGAAGTATTTGAATACGACCTAGCAACAAATACCTTCGACACCGACCCAGTTATCAAAGTTGATCTCACCTACCAGAGAGGCTGCATCTACCGTGAAGATCTCGAAACATTTCCTGGCTCAGATATTCCGTCTGTTTCTAATCCTGCATTACAGTGTGAGAATCAATCTTTGAACTGGCGGCCGTGGCAATCTGACTGGGAACAGGTTTTTAATGCCGACTTAGCCAGCGGCAACGTCGACAACCCTACATCTGGATATCCTCTTGAATATCCACAACCCTTGCTCTCTGACATCGAATTTGATGGGGAAGATATGATCTTGGGTCTAAGAGATCTAAATGGCGATCGGACAGGATTTGCGTCAGGTGCGCCGTCAACATCTCAAGCAGCACCGGGCTTTCCACCAGAACAAAATTGGAGAGGTGCAGGCTTTGGCGATATCTTGCGGGCTTGTTTTGACGGCACTGATTTTGTTTTGGAAAACAACGGTGTGTGCGGTAGCAGCACCACAATTGGACAAGGAAATCCCCAAGGTCCCGGTGGAGGTGAATACTACTGGAATGACACCACACCGGGTGGGCCCAACGCGACATCTGCTGAGTATTTCCCAATCGATGCTTCAGCCGGTCATGAAGAGAGCTCTATGGGGATGTTGATGCAGGTTTCTGCGCTAGACAACATAGTTGTTCCAGTTGTTGACGTATCTGAGTTTTATGATGGTGGTTTCATTTGGTTCAATAATGACACTGGAGCATCAGAGAAACGCGTGAAGCTTTACGACTCGGTAGTTGAGTTTGAGCCTCCACGCGCAGACTTAGAGGCCACCGGCAGCGGGCTTGCGGCCGGTAAAGCCAACGGCATTGGTGACATTGAAGCTCTGTGTTTGGCCGCACCTATCGAAATTGGCAACTTGGTTTGGATCGATGACAACGCAAACGGTATTCAAGATCCGGGTGAATCAGGAGCGGCCGGTGTTACAGTCGTGCTTTATGCGGAATCTGATTTAACGACACCAATCGGGACAGCTACCACAGACGCAAACGGTAATTATTACTTTAGCTCAGGTCCCGGCACAGATACTGCCTCATCAATTTATAATCTGAACATTCTGCCAGAAACAGCTTATCGAATTGTAATTGAACAAAACCAAGCTGGCACAGACATTGAAGGCTTCTTCCCCACCCTGTCTGATACTCCGTCAGCAACGAACAGTGATATTCGAGACAGTGATGCAGTTAGCGTCACACGGGGCACCACACAGTTTGTAGATATTTCCTTGACGACAGGCGTTATCGGTGAAAATGATCATACGTTTGATGCTGGGTTTGCAAGCGAGCCAATCTCCCCAATTTACCGTGACTGGGGTGACCTTCCAGACACCTTTAATACAACATCAAACGTTGATGGCCCCCGTCACATACTAGTTGACAATCTACGTATGGGTGAGTGTGTTGATGGTGAGATTGATGGCAGCCCATCGGCTCAAGCGCTGGGTGATGATGAAAATCAATCTGCTTCAACACCGGGCGGGTCAGGTGTTTGTAATCCGGCTGCCGATGATGAAGATGGCATTGGTTTCAGAACCTTTGTTGAGAACAATACGGCCCTAGCCGTTTGCACAAGCATTGATATATTTGTGCAAGCGTACGCGGTCCCTGCCCTTGGCGAAGAAGGATACCTAAACGCTTGGGCCGACCTTAATGCAGACGGTCAGTTTACACCAGATGAGCAGTTTGTTACGGACAACACCGTGAATGCCAGTTTGGTAGAAAACGCAACACCACTACGATTCCCTATTCAAAGCCTTACGGAACCGGCGCAGGTAACGCAAGCTGTATTGGGACTAAACATCCCTTGTGAACAGTCACTGGTTGGGCAAAATATGGGATTCCGCTTCAGATATACGGCAGGTACCGGCATTGGTGGTGACTCACCAACGGGTGAGGCCGCCAATGGTGAAGTTGAAGATTACATCTTACCGATTTATGGATGGGACTTTGGCGATAGTCCAGAATGTACAGATTCAGCCGATAGCTCATGCTACCAAACCTCAGTTCCAGCAAGCTTAATTGGAGATTATAAAGACACAAATGATTCTTCAACGCTTGGTGGTGGTGCACGTCACATCGTTATTCCCGGCTCAGTTCGCCTTGGAACCTCAGTGGCGACAGAAATCAATGCTGAAGTAGCGGCCGATGGTCCAACAAGCAACACGGGCGGTGACGGCAGTGCAGAAGAAGACGGCTGGGCTTACAACAACGAAGCGTCGCTGCTGATTTCCCGCTGGGATAACGGGCAAGATGGATTTATTCGCGTCAATGTGACTCAGGTTGATCCGGTCCTTGGTGCGTGTGTATACGGCTTTATCGATTGGGAAGGAAACGGCTTTGAGTCCGGCTTTGACAGTGTTGGGGTTCAATACGTCTCAACAGATGGTGAAGCAACCATTAACTTCCCAGCTACTCTAGAGCGTGACGAATTCTTCAATGGAATTGGCTCTGTCCCACGCGGCGTCCATGTTCGTTTCCGCGTTGTTGAAGGTGACGGCGTTGCCGCAAACTGTGAAGCAAAAGATCAGGCCACTGATAGCTTTGCCTTCTTGCCGGGTAATGCAAATGGATATGCGTGCAGCGGTGAAGTTGAAGACTACTATGTAAACTTCACTCCACTGGCGGTGACCATGCAAGACTTCGAGGCCACTCAGGACAATACAAATTCGATTATATTTATCATTGTTTTGAGTTCTCTCCTAATGGCAACTGCATTCTCCCTTTTGGGATATCGCAGGCGAATGGCAGAGCTATAAGCTTTTCCGACGCAACTAAAGTAAAGTGATTCAGGCGGGTTATCCCTCACTTAGGGTAGCCCGCCTGTTTTGTTTCTATCATGGATCAAATTACAATATCACACGGCTTATTCAAAAGACTGATCGGAGCTAAGTATAAACAAGCGGAAAGTGATGGGTGTGCTCCGGCCGGTGTCTCACCGTGACGGAAGGCATGACGGGAACCGACCGTAGCATCCTACAAAACTAATTTGTTTGTACTCAGCCATAACACAATGAAAACATGCGGTATAAATGCTCAACTCATTACGGCTGAAGCGAGCTACAGACGAGCCGGCATCCATGTCTATTTACTTGAAGTTTTGCGCAATTTGCCAGATGATAAATCAATTGAGTACAAAGTCTTCAGCTCAGGCCCACTCCACCAATGTATAAACCGCCCCATAAAATGGGAACAAACGAATAGTCTAACAGCAAATCCAATCGGCCGGATTTTGTGGGAGCAATTTGTTTGGCCGATTCGCGCCAGACGCCTAGGGTGTCAGCTACTGCACGGGGCAGCATTTGCCCTTCCACTCCTCAGTCGCCTACCAGCCATTGTTACCATTTTTGACTTAAGCTTTTTGCATTACCCACATCTGTACCCTAGCTGGCGACGCAGATACCTAACATTTATTACTCGGCAGTCATGTCGAAAAGCTAATCACATCATTACGATATCAAATTCTGGCAAACAGGACCTAATCAATTTTTTCGGGATCAAGGCTGAAAAGATTTCGGTTGTATATCCTGGGTTAAACCAAAAATTTAAACGGCCAGAAGAGAGTCTCATTACAGCTTACCGTGAAAATAAGCGGTTACCATCGCGATTTTTACTACACGTAGGCACACTGCAGCCCAGAAAAAACCTGCCGTTTCTGATTCGCGCATTTCATCGGGCGCATCTCACAAATGTAAACCTTGTATTTGCTGGGGGAAAAGGCTGGTATTACGATGAAATTTTCAGGCTGGTAAAAGAGTTGAACCTTGAGCAGCGTGTTCACTTTTTAGGCTATATTGATGATGAAGAGCTGCCCTTGCTGTACGCGGCCGCAGACCTGCTCGTGTTTCCATCTATCTATGAAGGGTTTGGTATGCCCATTTTAGAATCAATGGGATGTGGCACCCCTGTTTTGGCCTCAAATGCCTCAGCGATGCCAGAAGCGGTGGGAAACGCTGGCCTGCTTTTTAATCCAACCGATCTAGACGATTTAACAGCAAAGATGATTCAGCTTATAGAAAATCCAGCTGAGCTCAAGCATTTCCAAACAGTAGCCCCTGATCATGCAGCAACCTTCTCATGGCAGAAAGCAGGTGAGCAAACCTCAGAGATATACAAAAAAGTATTGAAATACGATTCGTAATTTGGGCTATGTAAGGTTATATAGGCTCCATCAAAGAACGTAGGAGCACACACCACATGCCAGAAGCAGACAACCCACAGGCTAATATTTGACTAAACAAATATTGTCTGGTTCCAAATTGGGACAAACACTTAAAGCTTCGCCATTTAGCAATCATCACCCAGCAAAAGAAGTTTGACGAAGCACCAGAGCCATAACGATTTATCCAATATTTAACTCTAATGGCCTAAAATAGGGTAAAGTTGTCGCGCGAAGCAGTATCAAGGACTGGAAAATATGGGAAGAGGAACTAGACCTGTTCGAGCGATTACATTTCTCACAGATCTATTGCTAATTGTCATAGCGTTTTACGTCGGATGGTATCTACGATATGAACTTGAGTGGGTACGGCCGGCTTCAACGTATCATACATTTGAGTCCTACATCCCTCAGTTAAGCCTTTATTTCATTCTGATTGTCTTGGCATTCTGGCAAAACCTAGTCTGGCGCAGACAGCGTGGGGAGCTTTTCGCAGATGAAATGGTGCGGCTACTCAATGGGCTGAGCATGGCTACAGCTTTTATGATCATGGGGGTTTTTCTCGTCTTCCCGGAACCCTTTTCACGCGTATTCTGGGCATTTGTCCCCTTAAGCATCCTCTTTATACTGTTTTTAGCCCGCATCCTGCGCAAAATCATCTTACTGAATCTCTACAGGGCAAGCAGAGCCACAGACAAAGTGTTGCTCATTGGCAATGGAGAAACCGGCCGAAGCGTGCTGCGCACTTTGATCGCTCGCAAAGACCTTGGATTTAACCTAATCGGTTTCATGCATGATGGTGAGAATAACGATCTGGGCAGCATCGGCTCACGTATTCCAGATTTAGGGGCCCTAGACAACCTGCCCAAAATTTTAACGCAGTATTCTGACTTACACTCTGTTTTTATTGCGCTGCCGGGAGACATGTTTGAAGAGACGATGCGCCTCATTCGTATTTGTCGCAACAGTGGGGTAAACGTGCAGGTTGCACCTGATCTGTTTCAGCTCAGCATGAGCCGCGTAGAGTCAATTAGCATGGGCGGTATCCCCGTGCTAAGCATGCGCGAAATCCGCATCACACCATTTGAAAGAACATTTAAACGCTTTTTAGACTTAACTGTAGCCCTAGTTTTGCTGATCCCTGCATCAATTGTGTGTCTATTTATTGCAATTGCCATCCGAATAGATTCTCCCGGCCCTGTAATTTACCGGGCCAAACGAGTAGGACAGGGCGGCCGTGATTTTGTCATGTACAA